>JBEHXR010000039.1:0-15943 GCA_048498595.1 Bacteroidota bacterium | reverse complement strand
GGTTTTGATTATGTAGAAAGCGGTCCGCTTGTTCGTTCTTCTTATCACAGCGAAAAACATGTATTGGAAGGATACGGTCGCAATCAATGGTTGAGTGAACAAAGCAATTAGAAAACCTCCATATTTCATATTCATAAATAACTAAGATTTTTTTTGTTTTGGTAATTATTTTTATTATTGCATTGATATTAATTTCACCTTATTCTTAAACCAAAACGTTTTTTATGAAAAAAGTATTCGCATTGTTTGCCCTTACATTTATTGTTATTGTTACAAAAGCCCAGGATGCCGGCGCATATTCACAAGGAAGTAGTATGTTAAATGTTGGCGTAGGTGTTGGAACACTTTATTGGGGTTCTGGATTTTCAAGTGATTTTGGTGTTAATCCAACGGTAAGTTATGAATATGGCGCAACAGATAAAATTAGTGTTGGAGGCGAAGTGTCTTATTCCGGAGTTAAGTTCGACTATGGTTCAGGCTTAATAAAATACACCGGAACTTTATTTGGTGCTCGAGGCTCTTATCATTTTGCTACAAGTGAAAAGTTTGATCCTTACTTCGGGTTAGTTCTTGGTTATGTTACTGTAAGCGTTAAAGACAAGAGTGGTTATAGCGGTTCTGCAAAAGCAAGCGGCCTTGGTTGGGGCGCTCATCTTGGTGCCCGATATTACTTCTCTGATAATGTTGGTTTACACGCAGAGCTTGGTTATAGTGGATTCTCTATTTTAACAGCTGGCGTTTCTTTTAAATTTTAAAAATTTACTTTACAACTATTTTAGTTGCACCTCTTCTAATTTTAGAAGGGGTTTTTATTTTGAACCTTCTATGGAGAAGCTGCCTGATATTTTTTTAAGTCGATTAGAATTTATATATGTGAATTGTTGTCTAAAGCTCTTTGTTTTTAATCACCATAAATCGCTTTCTATAGCTTTTTTATATTATTTTTGCGCCCCGTTTGCGGATGTGGCGAAACTGGCAGACGCACCAGACTTAGGATCTGGCGCCGCAAGGCATGTAGGTTCGATTCCTATCATCCGCACTTCTTCTTAATAGAAAAACACTTTCCAGAAATGGCAACAATAACAAGAGAAAATATCGGTAATCTAAATGATAAGCTTATAGTAAACCTTGAAAAAAATGATTACCTGCCTTCATTTGAAAAAAGTTTGAAGACTTATGCAAAAAGCGCAAATATTCCGGGCTTTAGAAAAGGAATGGTTCCATCAGGATTGATTAAAAAAATGTACGGTCAATCTGTTTTTACAGAAGAAATTTTACGCACTGTTGAAAAAGAATTAAACAATTATATCGGCAACGAGCAACTCGAAATTTTTGCTCAACCACTTCCGCTTGAATCTGATTCGCGCATGCTAGACATCAATAATCCCGGCGATTATGCTTTTGCATTTGAGATTGGTTTGAAGCCTGACTTTGAAGTAAACACCGATAATATTCCTGTTACTTTTTATAAAGTAACTGTTACAGATGAAATGATAAATGATGAGTTGAACCGTTTGCGTACGCGCTATGGAAAAATGACCGAGCCTGAAGAAATAAATAATGACGAACAGGTTTTAAATATTCATTTCAGTGAAGCAGATGCAAATGGCAATGCAATTGAAAATGGAATTGAAAAGGACGACTCTTTGTTGTTGAAATATTTTTCTGAAGAAGCAAAAAAACAATTAACAGGCAAGAAAAAAGATGATGTTGTTTTAATTCAGTTGAATAAAACTTTTGAGGAAAAAGAATTAGAATGGATATTACAAGATTTGGGGATTGATAAAAATAAACCTGAAGATGCAGAAAAATTTTTCAATCTTAAAATTGTAAAAATTGGATTTGTTGAAAAAGCAGAATTAGACGAAAAGCTTTTCAACAGTGTTTATCCTGAAACCAATATTACCAATGAAGAAGAATTGCGCAATGCAATTAAAGTTGAGATTCAAAATTATTACGACAATCAAAGCCGTAATCAATTGCATGATCAGATTTATCATTACTTAATTGATAACGTTCAAATTTCTTTTCCTGAAAGTTTCTTAAAACGCTGGCTGCAGGTTGGTGGTGAAAAAGAAAGATCTGCCGAAGATGCAGAAAAAGAGTTACCTGTTTTTTTGAACCAGTTGAAATGGACATTGATAAGCACAAAGCTTATCAATGAAAATAAAATTACGGTTGAACAACAGGAAATTAAAGATGCAGCTTTAAATCAAATTACAAGTTACATGCGCAGCCAGAATGTAAACGATGCACCCTGGCTTGATGAATACGCAAACCGTATGTTGCAGGATAAAAAGTTTGTTGAAGAAACATACATGCGCATTCAAACAGAAAAGCTTTTTAATTTATTAGAAGGCAAAGCAGCAAAAACGGAAGAAGAAATAAGTGCTGAAGATTTCGCAGAGAAATTACATCATCATCATCATTAATAGCTACTTCTTAAAGTGCTGAATATTTAATTGCTCATCGCAAAATTTATATTCATTTTCATCATTGCTTGAAATAATGAGCAATCTGTTCCTGCAAAAATTTTCTACAATACTGTAGTATAAATTAAACCCGTTTACATCAAGGTTGGTGCAAGGTTCATCAAGTAAAACAAAACTTGTATCAGAAAAAATGGCCTGTGCAAGTTTTAAACGTTGCTTCATACCGCTGCTGTAAAAGCGAATTTGTTTATTAGCAGCGTCTGTTAATTGTACCTTATTCAATACTTCTTCAACAGAAAAATTATTGATGAAGCTTTTAAATTTTGTATGAAATAAGAGAAATTCTTTTGCTGTCATTTCTTCTATCAATTCAAAATACGGAGCAGCAAAAGAAATCTCCTGGTGTACAACTTCAATTTTTAAATCGCCATTATTTAATTGCCATTCTGCAGTTCCTTCGTTTAAAATTAATGCGGAAGATAAAACCTGAAGCAACGTACTTTTTCCGCTGCCATTCGCGCCGGTTATTGCATATGATTTGCCCTGTAAAAATTGATAACTGAGGTTTCGGAAAATCCATTCGCGGCTGTAGCGTTTGCCGGCATTGGTAAGAATGATTTTCATTAAAGCAAAGATGAAGAATGATTATTCATCATCCACATCTGTTTTGGTGTATCTTTTTATAATGCCTCTTTCACTTTCGCGTATAAAGCCAATTATTTCATCGCGTTCATCGCTTGCAGCCATTTCCTCTTCAATAAACTCAAGTGCTTTGGATGTGTTCAATCCTTTGTTATAAATGATGCGGTATATATCAAGTATCTGGTTAATTTTTTCAAGCGAAAAACCTCTTCTTTTCAAACCAACACTATTTACACCTCCATAGCTTAAAGGATTTCTTACGGCTTTTATATAAGGAGGAACATCTTTGCGTACCAGGCTTCCGCCGGCAATAAAAGCATGCTGCCCAATTTTTACAAACTGGTGAATTGCAGTAAAACCTGCAACCCATGCATAATCTGCCATGATTACGTGACCAGCCATCTGGCTATTGTTACTCATGATGCAATTATTTCCAACAGAACAATCATGTGCAATGTGACTATAAGCCATAATCAGGCAATTATTGCCAACCGTTGTTTTCCATCTGTCTTTTGTACCGCGATGAATAGTAACAAATTCACGAATAGTTGTGTTATCACCAATTTCAACAGTCGTGTCTTCTCCTTTAAACTTTAGATCTTGTGGAATAGCACCGATAACAGCGCCGGGAAATATGCGGCAATTTTTTCCAATACGAACGCCTTCCATTATGGTTACATTACTGCCAACCCATGTGCCTTCACCAATGCAAACGTTTTGATGAATAACAGTAAAAGGATCAATTTTTACATTTTCAGCAAGTTTTGCATCTGGGTGTATGTACGTATGTGGATGAATCATTCGATTTTGGCTTTCGCTTTTGCAGCGAATATTCTGATTTTAAGAACGGCGCAAAGTTAAACGTTGATATTTAAAATAAAGCTAAAACCGTTTTTACTCAACTTTTACAAGTTGGGCAACAAGATCTGCTTCAGTTGCAACTTTACCGCCAACATAAACGGTACCCTTCATGTCACAAATACCTCTTCTTATTGGCGAGTTCAATTCCATTTTTAAAATCATTGTGTCGCCGGGAACAACTTTTTGCTTGAATTTACAATTATTGATCTTTAAAAAATAGGTATCATATTTTCCTTTCGGCATTGCATTTATACAAAGTATGCCGCCTGTTTGTGCTAAAGCTTCAACTTGTAATACGCCTGGCATTACAGGGTTTGAAGGAAAATGGCCTAAGAAAAACCATTCATTAAAAGTCACGTTTTTAATTCCTACAATGCGGTTATCTGTAAGCTCGATTATCTTATCAACTAGTAAAAACGGATAACGATGCGGTAATGTTTTTTCAATGTAATCCATTCCGTAAACAGCTGGCTGCGCAGGATCATAAACAGGCACATCTTTTATGTGCTTATTTTTTTTTATGTATTGTTTGATCTTTTTTGCAAACTCAACATTGCTGCTATGACCAGGGCGATTTGCAATGATGCGTGCTTTAATAGGATAACCAATCAATGCAAGATCACCAACAACATCTAACAATTTATGACGTGCCGGTTCATTAGGAAAGCGCAGTTCAAGATTATTTAAATATCCTTCGCTTTTAACCTGTATTTTATCTTTTTTAAAAACTTTTTTTAATCTTGATAATTCATCATCATCAACCTTTTTATCAACCACAACAATTGCGTTATTTATATCTCCGCCTTTTATAAGATTGTTATCAAGCAACATTTCCAGCTCATGCAAAAAACAAAACGTTCTGCATGGTGCAATTGCCGTTTTAAAATCTTTCATGTTTTTTAAACCTGCATGCTGCGTACCTAATACCGGGCTGTTAAAATCAATAAGCGTAGTTATTTGGTAATTGGTTGAAGGCAATGCTGTCATTTCTACGCGCTTCTCTTCATCATAGTGATAAATGTTTTCTTCAAGGCTGTACCATGCTTTCGATGCTTCCTGTTCAACGATGCCCGCATCTTCGATCAATTCTATAAACGGCTGCGAACTTCCATCCATGATCGGAATTTCCGGACCGTTTAATTCAATCAAAATATTATCTATTCCCATTCCAACCAATGCAGCAAGAATATGCTCTACTGTACTCACTTTTGCATCACCATCCTGCAAAGTTGTTCCGCGGCTTGTGTCTGTAACGTTATCGCAATCTGCTTTTATTAATGCAGAACCAGGCATATCAATTCTATGAAATTGTATTCCAAATCCCGGATGTGCAGGTACAAGTTTCATATCAACCAAAACACCGGTATGCAAACCTGTTCCGCTTATTACTGCAGTTTTAGAAAGGGTATGTTGTTTATCTGGATTAAAATGATTATCCATAAGTAAATTTAATAAACGTTTGTAACTCTCTTTTTTCGGGCAGCAAAAGTAAGCTATAAAAACTATGGAAAATGTGAAGAGATGAACTGCTAAAAACTAACTTTTTCCTGAACTAATTGTTGAATTAGCTTTTCAAGTTCTGCTATTCTTTTTTCAAGTTGAGGAAGATTGCGCGTTAAAGCCTGGCTGCGTAAAGCGCTTGTATAATCAAAAGCCGGCGAACCGGTAACAGCAGTATTTTTTTGTTTGATGGATTTTGTAACGCCGCTTTGTGCATTCACTTTTGTTCCGTCTGCCAATTGAAGATGACCAACAATACCCGCCTGCCCACCAATCATTACATTGCTTCCAACTTTTGTACTGCCACTAACACCAGCTTGCGCTGCAATAACTGTGTTGCTGCCTACCTCAACATTATGCGCAATTTGTATCAGGTTATCTAACTTGGTGCCAGCACGAATAATCG
The DNA here is from genome assembly GCA_048498595.1 of Bacteroidota bacterium. Lineage (GTDB taxonomy): Bacteria > Bacteroidota > Bacteroidia > Chitinophagales > Chitinophagaceae > Parafilimonas. Next base: position 10,102 of record JBEHXR010000039.1, on the reverse strand, counting down.
TTGAGCCAACTGTTGCACGATCGATAGTTGTGTTACAACCAATCTCAACATTATCTTCAATTACTACATTACCAATTTGCGGAACTTTTTTATAACTGCCATTTTCCTGCGGCGCAAACCCAAAACCATCACCACCAATTACAGTGCCCGCATGAATGGTAACATTCTTTCCAACTACACAACCAAAATAAATTTTTACACCGGGGTGAATAATGGTATCATCATTCACCTTTACATCATTACCTATATAAACACCAGGATAAAGTTTTACATTATTGCCAATAACAACATTTTCTCCAATGTAAGTAAATGCACCAACAAAAATATTTTCACCCAGCGTAGCGCTTGCATCAATAAAACTTGGCTGCTGAATGCCTTTTAATTGCTCTTGCATTAAGGCCTGGTATTTTTGCAGCAGCGAAGCAAATGCGAGATATGCATCTTCAACTCTTATTAAAGTTGCAGTAACAGGTTGTTTTAATTCCTGCGTTTCATTAATAATTATTATTGATGCCTGCGTTGTATACAAATAATCTTCGTATTTGGGATTAGCGAGGAATGCAAGCTGACCTTGTTTTGCTTCTTCAATTTTACCGAAAGAATTTACTTCAGTTTTATTATCTCCTTCTACCTTGCCATTAACCAATAGGGCAATGCGTTCGGCATCGATCTTCATAAAATAACTATTAATGATTTAATAACGGAAGTACACATTAAAAATTCGCAAGATTAAGTTAATTGACAAATGTAAAATTTTTTAACCGGCATTGAAAGTGTTTTATGTATAAGCGGGTCAGCTACTTCACTTATATCGCTAAAGCTTCCGTTTTTCGATAAAATATTTATCCTTTCATCTTTTAGCTGATAAGTTGTATTTACTGCCGTGCCTGTAAAAATTAAATAAGATGCTTCTTCTATTGATACACTGAATTTTTTGGCGGCGGTTTTTCTGAGCTTTAAAATTTCGTTTTCATCGAAAGCCTCTGTTTGTAATTTAGTTTTATAAAGTTTTCGGTTGAGTAAACTTTTACAAAGTGTTGATAAAATTATGTCGTGATGATTACTCCACTGTTTTACGGCAAACATGATGTCAATATCATCGAGCAAACAAAATTTTTGCAATGCATGTTTATTCATGGATGAATAGTCTTCAAAAAAATAATCAAGCGTTGAATTAAGTTTTAAACTATTGTTAGATGCTGTATAAATTTCTCTCACTCTTTCAATAATCTTTATAATCATTTTTTCTGCAGCCAAAACAGTTTTGTGCAAATAAACCTGCCAGTACATTAGCCTGCGTGCAACCAAAAATTTTTCAACTGAATACAAACCTTTTTCTTCAACCATTAATTGACCTTCATGTACTGTGAGCATTTTTAAGATCCTGTCATATCCAATCACACCTTCACTTACGCCACTGTAAAAACTATCACGTGTTAAATAGTCCATGCGGTCAACATCAAGTTGTCCGCTGATAAGCTGATGCAAAAATTGTTTTGGATATTGATTGGTAAAAATTTCAATTGCTGTATCAAGTCTTCCATTGCATTGCTTATTCAGTTCATGCATTATTTGCAAGCCTATTTTTTCATGATGCGAATTTGGAATTAACACATTTTCCAATGCATGAGAAAAAGGTCCATGGCCAATATCATGTAAAAGAATAGCGCATTTAACAGCAAGCTCTTCTTCCTGCGTTATCTCAATATTTTTATTTTTTAATTCAGTTATTGCAAGACAAATTAAATGATATGCGCCTAATGAATGATGTAATCTTGTATGCACAGCGCCGGGATAAACTAATTGCGCTAATGCCATTTGATAAATGCGACGGAGACGCTGATACCATGGATGATCAATAATAAAAAATAAAAGCGGATCATTAATAGTGATGAAACCGTAAATGGGATCGTTTATAATTTTGCGTTTTGATTTTTGCACTGTTGAGGCTTTGTTAAATGAGCTTTTAATAACAATTGCTATGCTATTAATCAGCCTAAACAAAATAATTTTACTGGCTGCTGTTTACAAAGATTAAAAAAAGCTCTAAATCTTTTTGAGCAATATTTGAAATTAAGATTGAATCATCAATCTAAAATCTAAAAAATCGAAATAATATGCCAGTAGGAACTATACTTTGGGTAGACGACGAAATAGAAAATCTTCAATCTCAAAAATTATTTCTTGAGAATAAAGGATACGAAGTACATACCCGTGCTAACGGATTTGACGCCATTGATTTTGTAAAAGATAACGCGTTAGATGTTGTTTTACTGGACGAAACAATGCCCGGAATTACAGGACTGGAAACCTTGCAAAAAATTAAAGAAGTAAGTAATATCCCGGTTGTAATGATAACCAAAAATGAAACAGAAAATTTAATGGATGATGCAATTGGCAGCCAGATTACCGATTATTTGATTAAGCCTGTAAATCCAAACCAGGTGTTGCTTTGCCTTAAAAAAATTATTGATAATAAAAGATTGGTTGGCGAAAAAACTACCTCTGCATATCAACAACAGTTTCGTAATTTATTTATGGCTTTAAACAGCAATCCCGATTATAATGAATGGATGGATATATATAGAAAGCTTGTTTATTGGGAGCTTGAAATGGAGAAGAGTAACAGCCCTGAAATGCAGGAAGTTTTTCAAACACAAAAACAAGAAGCGAACACAGAATTCTTTAAGTTCATAAGTAAAAATTATGCTAACTGGATTAGTGCAAAAAATGATAATGCACCGGTGATGAGCCATAATGTATTTCGTAATAAAATATTGCCCAAAGTTGAAAAAGGCACGCCAACATTTTTTATATTGATTGATAATTTACGATTTGATCAATGGAAAGCGATTCAGCCAATATTTGCAGAGAGCTTTCGCATTTTAGAAGAAGAAACATTCTACAGCATTTTACCTACTGCAACGCAGTACAGCCGTAATGCAATTTTTGCAGGCATGCTTCCTTTAGAAATAGAAAAACAATTCCCGAACTACTGGAAGAATGATGATGATGAAGGCAGCAAAAATTTATACGAAGAAGAATTTTTCAGAGCGCAATTAAAGCGCTTAAGAAAAGATGATATAAAGTTCAGCTATACAAAAGTGTTGCATCACAACGACGGGCAACAACTGCTGAACAACATTCATAATCTTTTAAATAATGATTTGAATATTATTGTTTACAATTTTGTTGATATGCTAAGCCATGCGAGAACTGAAATGGAAGTATTAAAAGAATTAGCTGGCGATGAAACAAGTTATCGCAGCATAACGCGCAGTTGGTTTGAATATAGTCCTTTACACCAGGCACTGAAAAAAATTGCGGATAAAAAAATAAATTTAGTATTAGCAACCGATCACGGAAGTGTGCGTGTAAATACTCCTTACAAAGTAATTGGTGATAAACAAACAACCGCAAATCTTCGTTACAAACACGGCAGAAATTTGAATTATGAACCTAAAGAAGTGCTTGCATTTCGTGATCCGAAACAAGCGGGCTTGCCTGTACCTAACGTAAATTCATCGTACATTTTTGCAAAAGAAGACGGTTACCTATGTTACCCGAATAATTACAATTACTATGTGAATTATTATCGCAATACTTTTCAGCATGGCGGTATTAGCATGGAGGAAATGATAGTGCCTATAATAAATATGACGAGTAAATAATATTATTCATCATCATCTTCTTCATAATAGGCGTCTTCATTTTTGTAGTAAGCATTCGTCCATTCTTTCACGGCGTCATCGCTCAACAATTCTATAATGTCAAATATTTCGTCTGTTTTTCGTTTCCATTCCTGAACCACTGTTTCAGAATATTTTTCAACATACATACAATAATCGCTTATCACTTTTACCTGTAACAGAGAAAGCTTGTCGTTTTCTTTTTCCTGAACTAAATAATAACAACTTGGTTCTAACAATGCATAAGAATACATAGCATCACAATTTTATCCTTAAAAAATATATGTTGAATTTAACGAGGTAGAAGATGGGTTAGGCGCAAATTCGCATTTTTCGTTTGCCCTATGGCTACAAATTTATTAAATTAATGCTAAGTGTTACATTATTTTCTGTGAGATAAGTAATGCTTTTGAACCCAAAGGTTTACAGTTGCTTTACAGACTGGTAATATTTTTTTTGGGAGGAAGGTTTGGCTTTCATACGACGACGATAGTTTTTAAAGAGACTTTTAAATTGAATGGAAAGCACGCCTAAAACGCCTTCTTTTAAAATGCGCCCGCTCATTTTACTGGTACCAATCTTCCGGTCTTCAAATTCAATGGGTATTTCTTTTATTTTGAAACCAAGCTTCCAGGCAGCAAACTTCATTTCTATCTGGAATGCATAACCAATGAATTTTATTTCTTCGAAGTTTATAGATTCTAATACTTTTCTTTTATAACACACGAAACCTGCAGTTGGATCTTTCACCGGCATAAAAGTAATTAGCCTTGTATAAAAAGCCCCGCCCTTTGAATAAACATGACGATCTAATGGCCAGTTTACTATCTTGCCTCCGGGAACATACCTGCTTCCAATTGCAACATCGTAGCCATCTTCTTTGCACGCTTTATATAATCTTTCAAGATCCTGAGGCTTGTGAGAAAAATCTGCATCCATTTCAAAAATAAATTCATAGCCTTTTTCAATCGCCCATTCAAAGCCATAGATGTAGGCAGTACCGAGACCAAGTTTGCCAACTCTTTCTTCAATAAACAATTGCCCTTCATAAACTGCCATTAAGTTTTTAACAGCGTCGCCTGTGCCATCAGGTGAATTATCATCAACAACTAAAACATGGAAATTTTTATTAAGAGCAAATATTGCCTTGAGAATAGTTTGGATATTCTCAATTTCATTATAAGTAGGTATGATCACTAATTTTTCCAAGCAATGTAGCTTTCCTGAAAGATTCCGAAAATACAATATTCCAATACAATCAGTTAAAATAAAAAGCCAAAAAATTATTTATGAACTTATTTTTTTAAGAATGGTACGATTTAATATTTCTGTCAGCTTTTGTTTTGTATTCATGGTGAAATCACCCTTCATTATCCAATCATAATATTGTGGCTCTGCTTTTAAAACTTCTGCAACTGCTTTGCCTTTGTGTTTGCCGAAATTAAAAACTTCAATTCCATCAATCATTATCATGCGTCGCGCAAAATCAACACAATCTTCATCACCAATACAATTTAAAATGCTTTCAATAGTTGCACCTATTTCGGGATAGCGCTCAACCTGTGCATGTAAAATTTCTAAAGTTGCAGCAGCATCAGCCTCTGCACTATGTGCATTCATCAGTTCCTTATTGCAATAAAATCTATACGCAGCGCCAAGTGTTCTTTGCTCCATGAAATGAAATATCTTTTGTACATCAACAAGTTTTCTGCCTTCCATAGAAAAATCAAGACCAGCTCTTAAAAACTCTTCTACGAGAACAGGAACGTCAAAACGATTGCTGTTGTAACCACCCAAATCACAATTATCTAAAAACTGTTTTATTTCATTTGCTACCTGCTTGAAAGTTGGCGCATCTTTTACCATTTCATTGGTTATGCCATGCACATCACTCGAAGATTTGGGAATGGGTATTTGAGGATTGATAAACTTTCTTTTGTTTACCGTAGTGCCATTAGGCATAAGCTTAACAATAGCTATTTCTATAATTTTATCTGTTGCCACATTTATACCCGTGGTCTCAAGATCTATTATAGCAAGGGGGCGCGAAACGGTAAAACTCATGAAAATTAATTGCTTGCACGAAAGTAATGCAGATTTTTAATTTAGGCAGGGAATACAGGCATACTTTTATAGAAGCATTTACGTTATTATGCTTAATGTTTGATTTTTAATAAACTGTTTATGCGTAAAATATTTTTACTTTTTATTGCAGTGCTCACCTGTGCAATGCTTTTTGCATCATGCATTGAAAGCCGCAGTTCTGCGTGCCCATCGCACGATCCAAATTATTTCAGGAAAAGATAATTATTTGGCTAACGCCCTGCCGATAACAATTCGCTGCACTTCACTGGTTCCTTCGTATATCTGGGTGATCTTTGCGTCGCGCATCATTCGCTCTACATGGTATTCTTTTACATAGCCGTAACCACCGTGAATTTGCACCGCTTCTGTTGTAACCCACATTGCTGTTTCTGAAGCATACACTTTTGCCATTGCAGAGCTGATGGTATAATCTTTACTATTGTCTTTATCTAAGGCTGCTTTATAAATAAGCAGTCTCGCAGCTTCAATGCGGGTTACCATGTCAGCAAGTTTAAATTGTATAGCCTGGTGATTGATGATTTCTTTACCAAAGGCTCTGCGTTGTTTTGCATAGTCAAGAGAACGTTCATACGCACCAGAGGCAATGCCAAGCGCTTGCGCGGCGATGCCAATTCTTCCTCCATTAAGTACCTGCATAGCAAACTTAAAGCCGAAACCATCTTTGCCTATCCTGTTTTGCTTTGGCACTTTTACATCTGTAAATTGAATAGAATGGGTATCACTGCCACGTATGCCCATTTTATTTTCCTTCTCGCCAACTGTAACACCGGGCCATTCTTTTTCAATAATCAAAGCATTTATTCCTCTTGCTCCTTTTGAACGATCTGTTTGCGCCATTACCAAATATACACTTGCACTAGAACCATTGGTTATCCAGTTTTTTGTTCCATTCACCAAATAATAATCACCCATATCTTCAGCAGTAGTATGCTGAGATGTAGCATCACTGCCTGCTTCAGGTTCGCTTAATAAAAAAGCACCAATATATAGATCATTGTTTTTGCTACCCTGCGCTAATGGAACGAGATATTTTTGTTTTTGATCTTCAGTTCCAAAGGCCTCCAAACCCCAACATACCAGGCTATTATTAACACTCATGCAAACCGCAACACTCGCATCAATTTTTGCAATTTCTTCCATAGCTAGTACATAACTTATAGTATCCATATCTGCACCTCCATATTTCACGCTTACCATCATGCCTAAAAAACCAAGTTCTGCTAATTTTAAAACTTGCTCTTTTGGGAATTTCATTTTCTCATCTCGTTCAATTACGCCGGGAAGACATTCGGTGTTAGCAAAGTTTCGTGCAGCTTGCTGAATCATTAATTGCTCTTCGCTTAAGGAAAAATCCATGTGGGGAAAAATTTTGGTTTGCAAAAATACACTAACAGTTGTAAGTTATTTCAGAAGTTACTTAATGTTTATAATTATATTACTTAGAAAGAAGTATGTGAGATATCTATAAAAATTATTGGGACTTAAAAAAGTCTTTTAATTCAGTACTTAGTTATCGTCTACATTTTATTTTGTGTTTCAATATTCTATAAGAGATTTATGCATCCAATGCCTTGTTCAAAAAACCAAACCTCTGCTTCTTGCCGGATCTTTTTATACTTCCTTCTTTTTTTTGTAATAGTAATAATCCCTGCGCAAAAAACAGCTGCGCAATCGAAAAAACCTAACATCATCTTTATTTTGGGAGATGATATTGGTTATAATACTCCAACAGTTAATGGCGGAAGGTCTTATTCTACTCCAAGCCTTGATTCAATGGCGCAGGGAGGAATGAATTTTACTGAATGCCATGCTTCTCCCTTATGTTCTCCGTCACGCGTTATGCTTTTAACGGGCAAATATAATTTTCGAAACTATACCGAATGGGGTAACATGGATACCAGCCAGCGAACAATTGCGAATATGCTAAAAGACGCAGGCTATAAAACGGCTTGTTACGGCAAATGGCAATTAGATGGCGGAGATGCATCTCTTCACAAGTTTGGATTTGATGATTATTGTGTTTGGCTTCCCTTTATAATGCCAGACCAGGCGCGATATAAGAATCCGGTTCTTTATACAAACAATGCCTATCTACCAGAATCGTTAACTCAGAATAAATATGGAGAAGACATTGTAGTAGATTCTTTAAAAAATTTTATCGAGCAAAATAAAGACACTTCGTTTTTTATATACTATCCCATGTTACTTGCGCATCCGCCATTCCAGCCCACCCCGGATGATTCTGACTTTTCAACCTGGTCATTCCCCAACAGAACCGATACAGGTTATTATCCTTCTATGATAAAATATATGGATAAAAAAATAGGAGAGATACTTCGTGAACTCAAAGACCTTGGCATCGAAAATAACACCTTAATTATTTATTCGGGAGATAATGGAACACCTACTTCAATTTCAGAACTAATCGTCGGAGACAGTACAATTTGGGGCGGCAAAGGCACAACCACAGAATTTGGAACACACGTTCCGTTAATATTCTATTGGCCAAATACAATAGCACCGGGTATCAATAACGATTTAATAGGATTTACTGATTTTATGCCAACGTTTGCAGATATAGCCGGTATACAAATGCCGGCAATCTATGAACCGCTTGATGGTGTAAGTTTTGCGCCTCAGTTAAAAGGTGAAACAGGCAATCCGCGCAGTTCATTATTTTACCATTATGATCATCATCCGGGTTCGAGTAAGCTGATAAGATGGGCACAAACAAGTGTTTATAAATTATACGATACTTCTGCAACAGATACAAGCCGCAGATTTTATAACATACAAAAAGACATACACGAAAAGACACCTATTCCAGATAGTCTCTTATCGCCGCAGGAAGTTTTAATTAAACAACAATTGCTGGATATAATAAATGGTTATGTAGCTCAGGGTACGCCCATTTTTTCAAACATAGCTTTTAGTGCACTAACGGATTCATCTTTCGTTATAAAAGACTCCATATTAATCAATGGGGGTTCAACAATAACAAAAAGCGGTTTTGTGTGGGGTGCAAATGCTAACCCTACTATGTCTTCTTCAAAGCACATTACAAACAATACACAAATTGGTTTGTTTGCAGATACCATAAAAGGCTTAACCCCTAACAAAACTTACTACGTAAGGGCTTATGCTGTTAACAATACCGGTATAAACTATAGCAGTCAAATTAAAATAAAAACATTGCTGCCAACACCATTGGCTACCCAAGGTTCTGCTGTTGATAGCAGTAATTTTTTTGCAAATTGGCATCCTGTTATCGGGGCAGGCTTTTATAAGTTGTCTGTAAGTTTATATCCAACATTTTCTGCTATAAAATCATTGAACCTGACAGAGAGATTTAATAGTGGTATTACAGCTCCAGACGGATGGATGTTTAAAGGGAATATCAGTGCAGATAGTTCTGATTTTTCACAAGCATCTCCCTCGGTTGTTTTTAATGCTTCCAAATCACAAATCACTACCAAAGTTTTAGATGGACATGCTACGCAGCTTAAATTTTGGCTAAAAGGTTTAAATACAAAATATGCAAGCTCACTTTTAGTTGAAGGGTTTAATGGAAGTGAATGGATGCCTTTAAAAACGTATAATAATTTATCAAAAACAGGATCGGTGAAAACGATAAATTTTTCATCAAATCCTCCTTTGCCGGATAGCATTATTCAATTTAGGTTTACTTATACCAAAGCTGGTGGAACATTGGCCCTCGATGATATTTCCATTAATTATTCAGTTTCTTCTCCTTCATTTATTCCGGGCTATAATAACCTTTTGGTCAAAGACACGTCGCAAATAGTAACCGGCTTAAAGCCTAAGACTGTTTATTATTATCGAGTTCGTGCAGGCAATGGGTCCGTTATTTCCGCAAATTCGAATGTTATCACTACCAGCACTTGTATCAAACCAGTAATATCAAATCTTAATATTACAAATGAAACCTGCTACGGAAATAATAATGGAGCTGCAGATGTAATAGTTGAAACGAAGAGTGATACACTATCCTATAATTGGGTAGGTCCTAATAATTTTACATCAACGAATCAGAACATCGATAGTTTGATTGCAGGCAATTATACACTTACAATAACAGCTAGTAGTGGTTGTTCAATCGACAGTATTATTTCAATAACCCAGCCTACGCAATTAGATGCCTCAATTAATGCAGATACGATTAGCTGTGCAGATAGTACAACAACGCTAACGGTAAATGCAAGCGGCGGTACAGGCAATTATCATTATACATTATCGGATGGAACAAATACAACAGGTCCGCAGGATGATAATCATTTTACTGTATC
>JBEHXR010000038.1:0-16150 GCA_048498595.1 Bacteroidota bacterium | reverse complement strand
AATGAAATTGATGGATTAATGGCGATGGAAGTGGCACATCGCATTTTGGAAAAAATCAGTAATACCGCTATCTTGGCTTGATTGTTTTTTTGTGCAACAAGCTAAATCATCTAACACTACCTGGTATTTAATCTCAGACCTGATTGCTTCTGTGCTTGTATGGATTTTAACTATGCACCAGCGGAAAATTTTATTGAATGATTTGCCGGTCAATTATACCGGCTTATTTACAAGCGGAAGTTTTCTTTATGAATTATTAGCGCTTACTGTTATTTTTTGGTTAGCCTTATTTACAATCGCCGGTGCTTACCATACGCCGCTTTACAAAAGATTTAGATTGGAAGAATTTACAGCAACATGTATACAATGTTTTATTGGCTCAGTAATTCTTTTATTCATATTTTTTTTGAATGATAAACAGCAACGATACACATATTTCTATATCGTTTTCTTTTCGCAGTTTTTTTTGCAAACCTTTTTTGTTACAACAGGAAGAATGCTTGTACTGAACAACATAATTAAGCAACGTAAAAAAAATAAAACGCTTTTTAATACAGTAATAATTGGTAACAATGCAAATGCAAAACTTGCTTTTAATGAAATAAAAAGAAATGCAAATACAGGTTATAATTTAATTGGTTTTGTAACGCCGGATAAATTTTCAAACAATGGTATAACAAAGTTGTTGCCTTGCTTTGGTACCATTGAAGAGATCGGCAAAATCATTCCTGAAAAAAATATTTACCAGGTTATTATTGCAACAGAAAAATATCAAAATGTAAGCACAGAAAAATTAGTGCGTGTTTTAAGCGAGTATGATGTAGAGATAAAACTTGTACCCGATACTTTGGAAATTCTTGCAGGCTCAGTTAAGGTAAATAATGTGCCGGGCACAACTTTTATTGATATCAACACGGCTTTATTACCAGCATGGCAAATGAATGTAAAGCGATTAATTGATGTTGCAACTTCAATTCTTGGTTTAGTTATTTTATCTCCGCTGATAGTTTATGTTGCTGTAAGAACCAAATTTTCATCGCCCGGAAAAATTATTTTTTCGCAGGAAAGAATGGGATATAAAGGAAAAACTTTTCGCATTTATAAATTTCGTTCTATGCATGAAACGGCAGAAGATAATGGCCCGGCATTATCTTCAGAAAATGATGATCGTATTACGCCTTGGGGAAAAGTAATGCGCAAGTGGCGGCTGGATGAGCTTCCGCAATTATGGAATATTTTAAAAGGTGAAATGAGTTTTGTTGGCCCCAGACCTGAAAGAAAGTTTTATATCAATGAGATTAATAAACACACCCCTTATTTCCGCTATTTGCTGCGTGTAAAACCAGGTTTAACATCGTGGGGTATGGTGCAATTTGGTTATGCTTCAACGGTTGAAGAAATGATTAAGCGCATGAAATACGATTTAGTGTATGTCGAAAATGTTTCGCTGCTGCTTGATCTGAAAATTATGCTTTATACATTACGAACAATTTTTTTAGGCAAGGGCAAATAAATTTCATGCTAAAAAAACTGTTGATACTTTTTGTTGCGGTAAACTTTTATTTCGTTTCATCATCTCAAAATAATTACTGGCAGCAACAAGTTAATTATACAATTGATGTTTCTTTAAATGATGCAGATAAAAGTTTGCAGGCTTTTGAAAGGATTGAATACATTAATAACTCACCAGACACCTTGCACTTCATCTGGTTTCATCTTTGGTCGAATGCGTATAAAAATGATCGTACTGCATTTAGCGAACAGCTTTTAAAAAATGATGAAACTGATTTTTATTTTTCTGGAGAAGATAAGCGCGGCTACATCAATCAGCTCGATTTTAAAGTGAATGATGAAGCAGCAGAATTACAAACAGATTCTTTAAACATTGACGTCGCAAAATTGATTTTGCCCAAAGCTTTACCGCCGCATCAATCGATAATTATTACAACACCATTTCATGAAAAATTGCCTTACAATATTTCGCGAGGTGGTTATGTTGGCCAAACTTACCAGGTAACGCAATGGTTTCCGAAACCTGCGGTTTATGATAGTAAAGGCTGGCATCAAATGCCATATTTAGACCAGGGAGAATTTTACAGCGAATTTGGTAATTGGAAGGTGAGTATAACCCTTCCTGAAAATTATATTGTAGCAGCTTCAGGTGATTTACAAAGCGAAGACGAACTGCAACATTTAATTGATCTAACCAAACAAAAACCAAATGCGCAAAAAAATTATAAACTCTTTCAGCAGTTATTAGCTGATGCGAAAAAAGACGAATTGCTGCAACAGGAAACAATAGCGCCGCCATCATCTAAAAAAACAAAAACACTTATTTATACACTGAATAATGCACATGATTTTGCATGGTTTGCCAGCAAAGTTTTTTTAGTGCAGCATGATACTGTTCAATTGCAAACACACACCGTTGATGTATTTAGTTATTACAATCCATGGCAGGCAGACGAATGGAAAAATAGCATCCGTTATATGAAAGATGCGGTTCGGTTTTATTCAAATAATGTTGGAGAATATCCTTATAACATTGTAAGCGCTGTTGCAGGAAACGAAGAATTAAACAGCGGCGGCATGGAATATCCAACCATAACATTAATTACTTTAAATGCAAGCCAGCAGAAGTTGGATGCAACATTAGCACATGAGATTGGTCACAATTGGTTCTATGGAATTTTGGCAACGAATGAACGCGATCATGCATGGATGGATGAAGGAATTAATACTTATTACCAGCAGCGGTATGAAACAGAAAAATATGGCAATACTTCTGATGAACCGGAATTTAAAAGTGGTTTTATGAAAGCGAGAATGCCATCAACATTTAATGAAACAGAAATTGCTGCGCTTGAAAAATTTAAAAAAGATCAACCGATCGATACAACTGCCGCTGCATATACGCAAACAAATTATAGTTTGATGGTGTATCAAAAAACGCCTTTGTGGATGCGCAACCTGCAACAAAAATTAGGAACAGAAAAGTTTGACAGCAGCATGAAATTTTATTTTCAGCAATGGCAATTCAAACATCCGTATCCACAGGATTTTAAAAATGCAATTGAACAAAGCAGCAACACAAACATTGATTCTTTGTACAGTAAAATTTTTGAAACAGGACCAATTGTTAACAAGGCTCAATCAAAACAAATTCGCTTTGCAACATTTTTTAATTTAAAGCAAACAGATACATACAACTACATTTCTGCGCTGCCTGTTATTGGTTATAATAATTATGATAAACTGATGATCGGCGTTGCTTTTCACAACTATCAATTGCCGTTAAATAAATTTACTTTTATTATGGCGCCTTTATATGCTATAAACGCTAAACAGCTAAATGGTGCAGCAAGATTTTCTTATAATGTTTTTCAAAAAAGATATTGGCTTGAAACTTCTTTAAGCGGAATAACTTATTCTTTTAATAGTTATGATAATGGTGTAAATAAGCCATTGTATTTGCGTGTGGAAAGAATTGTTCCTTCTGTAAAATTGGTTTTATATGATAAAGATTTGGTTTCAACACAACGCATGATTTTGCAAGCAAGAAGTTTTTTGCTGCGCGAAGATGCGTTGAACTTTAAAACGGTTATTAATTCAACAGATACGTTTGATATAATAACAAAGCAACCTGTAAATTCATACATCAATCAACTGAAGTTTACATTTCTTGACAATCGTATTTTATTTCCATACAGTGGCGAGCTAACAATTGATCAGGGCAAACAATTTATTCGCGCAGGATTTACAGGAAAATATTTTTTCAACTATTCAAACAACACCGGCGTAAATGCAAGATTGTTTGCCGGCAAATTCTTTTACCTTTCTTCATCACCAGATGTATTAAAACTGCAGCGTTATAACTTTACGTTAAAAGGACCCGATGGTTACCAGGATTATACATACAGCGATTACTTCATCGGCAGAAGTGAATTTGACGGCGGTATGAGTCAGCAGATAATGGAACGCGATGGATTTTTTAAAGTTGAAACAGACTTGCAGCAAAGTAATAGTGGCATAACAGATAACTGGCTGATTGCAGCAAATCTTAATGCAGATTTTCCTGATTTTTTTAACCCGTTTAAAATTTTACCCTTTGAATTGCCGGTAAAAGTTTTTTTTGATATCGGCACATTTGGCAGCGCAAAAAAATATCAAAATTCTGATGTGCAGTTAAGATACGATGCAGGTTTGCAATTATCTGCTTTGCATTCAGCATTAAATATTTATTTTCCTTTATTGTACAGCAAAATTTACAGCGATTATTATAAGAGTGTTTTAGGCAAGAAACATTTTTGGAAAACGGTTTCATTTAGTATTGATTTGAGTGCATTCAAACTAAATAATATTAGTAATAAAATTCCATTGTAATGGAAATACAAATTCTACCATCCCATAAAATTGATAGACAGAAATGGGATGAGTGCATAAAGAACAGCGATAGCGCTTTGATTTATGCAACGTCAAGTTATCTCGATTGCATGGCAGATGATTGGGAAGGTTTTATTGCTGATGATTATAATTTGGTGATGCCCGTTCCATGGCGAAAAAAATTCGGAATTAAATATTGTTACAGCGTTCCGTTTCTTCAGCAACTCGGTGTGTTTGGAAAATACTTAAAGCAGGAAATGGTTGAAGATTTTTTTCAGGTATTTCAACAAAACTATAAATATGGGGATTATGCATTTAATTTTTCTAATCAAATAAAAAATGTAAAGCAAAGCAATAACTACATATTGTTGCTTTCTTCAAAGTATGAGATTCTAAAACATTTCTATTTATCGCACACGGAAAAAAATTTGAGTAAAGCCAACCATTTTCCGCTGCAATATGAAGAAGGGAATATTGATGAAACGATTAGCGCATACAAAGAGTTATATGCACAACGCGTTAAACATGTAACAGGAAATGATTACATAAACTTTTCAGAATTATGTAAACTAAAACAACAGGAAAGCAATGTTGTTGTGCGAAGAGTGATTAATAATACCGAAACACTTGCAACGGTTTTAATAATTAAAGATGAACGCAGATTATATAATTTAATGATGACTGCAACATCAAGTGCGCGACAACAATCTGCAGGTGCTTTTTTGTATGATGCGTTAATAAAAGAATTTTCACATACAGGAATGATGCTCGATTTTGAAGGTTCAGACATTCCGGGTGTAGAATTTTTTTATAAAGGATTTGGTGCCGTTAATCAGCCTTATAGTAAAATGCATATAAACAATTTGCCTTTTCCGCTACGCCTGCTTAAGCGATAAACGTTCTTCTAAAATTCTCTCTGCAATCATCATATCTACAGGGCGTGTGATTTTTATATTTTCATATTCACCTTCTGTTAAAAAAACTTTTGTACCGTTTGACTCAACAACGGTTGCTTCGTCGGTAAAACTTTCATTATACTCTTTTTCAAATGCGGATAGAATTATTTCACTTAAAAATGTTTGCGGTGTTTGAATGATGCGAACTTGTTGCCTGTCTGTGATAGTATGATGAGCGCCATTTATAATGCGAATGCTATCCGTGGCAGCAACTGCAGGAATAGCGCTTCCTTTTTCAATGGTTTGTTTATAACATCTTTGAATTAACGGAACAGAAACAAGACAGCGCACTGCATCATGCACAAACACAACTGAGTTTTGTTTAACTTCTTTTAATCCGCACTGTACCGAATGAAATCTGGTATCGCCACCGGTAACAATTTTTATTTGGTTACCTTCAGGAAAACCTGCTGCTATTGATTTACCTTTTTCAATATGCTGTTCAGGTAAAACAAGAATAATTTCTATATCATCATAAGCGCGTAAAAAAGTATCAAGCGTGTACCAAAGCACAGGTTTATCCTTTAATAATAAAAATTGTTTAGGTACAATATTGCCCATGCGTTTTCCGGTACCGCCTGCAACTATTACTGCATGTTTCTGCATAAACAAAGAAATGGATTTTTATAACGTTCTTTAAAACTTTTCAAATAAACGTTACTTATTATCTACAATGAATAAAGTCTCGTTAAAAAAAGTAATTTTTTGTCTTATTATTTTAGTAAAAAATAGTAAACATAATTAGCATAGAAATTGCCACATGTGAATGAACATAAACATATCTGAAAAAGAATTAAATTTTATAAATGAAGTTAGGATTTATAGGAAGTTTTCCCCCGAGAGAATGTGGTATTGCAACATTCACACAAAACTTAATTAATGCAATACTTGAAGGCAGCAATTTTGCAAATAATGATACAGTTGTAATTGCGATGAATGATTTTAAAAGTGATTATGAATATTCATCAGAAGTTGTTTTTACAATTGACCAGGAAAATCAGCAAGATTATATCAGAGCTGCAGATTTTATTAATGATAGTGATATTGACGTTTGCGTATTGCAGCACGAATATGGAATCTATGGAGGTGAAAGCGGCATTTATATTTTATCGCTGCTAAGCCGTTTAAATGTACCTTATATTGTTACGTTGCATACGGTTTTAAAAGAACCTTCATTTCTGCAAAAAATAATTTTACAGGAAATTGCTTCAAGTGCATTTAAGGTTGTTGTAATGAGTAATATGGCAGCCGATTTTTTAAAAGACATTTACCAGATCTCACCAGAAAAAATAATATTGATAGAACACGGCGTACCTGCGGTTGATGAAAACTTACAGCTGCAAAAAGATTTTCTGAAATTTAAGAACAGGAGATTGTTGCTTACGTTTGGGCTGCTTAGTCGTAATAAAGGTATTGAAACTGTAATACGTGCTTTGCCTGCTGTTGTTGAAAAACATCCGGATGTTTTATATGTTATTTTAGGTAATACGCATCCGGCAGTTGTTCGTCAGTCTGGTGAAGAATATCGCAATTATTTAAAGCGGCTTGCTGTTCAGTTAAATGTTGATAACAATATTTATTTCATCAACAAATTTGTAAGCGATGAGCAACTTTTTATATGGCTGAAAGAAATCGAAATTTATATTACGCCATATAATAATGAAGCGCAAATAACGAGCGGAACTTTATCTTATGCAATCGGCGCCGGTGCAGCTGTTGTATCAACTCCATACTGGCATGCACAGGAATTACTGGATAATAACAGGGGAAAATTATTTCCGTTCAAAGACAGCAAGGCATTAAGTGAAATTTTAAATGACTTGTTAGATAATGCTGAAGAATTAAAATTGATAAAACACAATGCTTATCAATACGGGCAACATTTAAAATGGCCACGCATTGGGTCAAGATATTGGGAGCTTGCTGCGGAAGCAACACGCTATCATAAACAATTAACCAGTCATGTACGTTTTCCTGATGCAGATGACTTTCCTGTTTTTAATTTAACACATGTGCTGCGACTTACAGATAATACCGGCATTGTGCAACACGCTAAGTTTGGTATTCCTAATTTAAAAGAAGGATATTGTTTGGATGATAATGCCCGTGCATTGCTGATGGTAACGATGGCATATCGTCAATTAAAATCTACAGACGCACTCAGGTTATTGCCGATCTATTTAAGCTTTGTGCATTATATGCAGACAGATGGCGGTCACTTCAGAAATTTCCTTCACTTTAATCGGGCATATCTTGATGATATTGGTACCGAAGATTCATTCGGAAGAAATATTTGGGCTTTAGGTTTTCTTGTTCGTTATGCGCCCAATAATTCTTATCGTGAATTTGCCAGTGAGTTGTTTGGAAAATCTTTCGAGGTGTTCAGCCAATTAAAATTTGTGAGAGGTTATGCAAACACTATTATCGGTATTTGTCATTATTTAAAATATCATCAAAGCGACGAAAGTTTGATACGCGTGCTGATTGAACTTACTGATAAATTAATGCAGGCGTTAAAAGAAAATTCAGATGAAGATTGGTACTGGTTTGAAAATAAAATGACATACGACAATGGCATTTTGCCGCTTGCATTATTGCATAGTGGTGAAATAACCGGCAGTACACGTGTAAAGGAAGCGGGATTAAAAAGTTTAGCGTTTTTAAAAGAAAAAACTTTTTCGAAAAAATATTTTACACCGGTTGGTAACAATGGCTGGTTAACAAAAGGCGGAGAGATGCCATCTTTCGATCAGCAGGCAGTTGAAGCTATGGCAATGGTATTTGCATTCGAGCAAGCGTATCATGTTACAAAGGAACCATCTTATATTGAGTTAATGTTTACTTCGTTTATGTGGTTTTTAGGTGAGAACGATTTGCATATCCCTTTGTACGATCATGAAACGCAAGGCTGTTGTGATGGATTACAGTTTAATGGCATTAATCGTAACCAGGGTGCAGAAAGCACATTGGCTTATTTAATATCACACCTTACTGTTTTAAAAGCAATGGAAAGTGAGTATGAATATAAAAAAGCTTCGAAGGCAGATGAAGTGAAAGAATCATTATTAACAGAAGAGGTGAGAAGTGAAAAAAATTATCATCCTTTACCCTCTCATTAAAAGAAATAAAGATTAGTGTGAAAATAGCGATTCTTTCTCCTGTTGCCTGGCGCACACCACCCGCGCATTATGGCCCGTGGGAACAAATAGCATTTAATATTGCCGAAGGCGTTTTTAAAAAAGGAATTGATGTAACACTTTTCGCTACAAAAAATTCTTTCTCATCTGCAAAGGTTGATGGCGTAATTGAACGCGGTTATGAAGAAGATAAAGCCATTGATGCAAAGGTTGCTGAGTGTTTACACATCAGTCATTTAATGGAGCGGGCTTCATCATTCGATATCATTCATAACAATTTTGATTTTTTGCCGCTTACTTATTCGAAGCTTATTAAAACGCCAATGGTGACAACCATTCATGGTTTTTCATCTGAAAAAATAATTCCTGTTTATAAAAAATATAACGACACATCGTATTATGTTTCCATAAGTAATGCAGACAGGCATGCTTCGTTAAATTATATCGCGAACATTTATCATGGTATTCAAAAAGAAAAATTTCAGTTTGTAGAAAAGCCAAAAGATTATTTATTATTTTTTGGAAGAATACATCCGGATAAAGGAACATACGATGCAATTCAAATTGCAAAGCGAACAAAAAAGCAATTGATTATTGCAGGCATTATTCAAGATGCAAAATACTTTGAAGAAAAAGTAAGCCCGTTAATTAATAATGACGATATAATTTTTGTTGGACCAGCGGATGCAGAGAAGCGAAAAGAATTATTAGGCAATGCAACTGCTTTATTGCATCCCATTTATTTTAATGAACCGTTTGGTTTAAGTGTTGCCGAAGCAATGTTTTGCGGCACACCGGTTATTGCATACAATCGTGGGTCAATGCCTGAATTAATTGAAAATAATCTCTCAGGATTTTTGGTAAATAATATTGATGAAGCAACACAAGCTGTAAAAAATATTTCAACCATCAACCGCAAAAATTGCTACAACTATGCAACCGCAAAATTTAGTTATGAAAAAATGATTGATGAATATATTGAAGTGTATAAAAAAATATTATCAGTCTAATTACTCAGTGCCTTCTGAAAGAATTTTTTCAAGCAGAGGTTCAAGCGGAACAGTTGCAAAACCCGTTGCATAATCACTCAGTCCATAAGGAATTACCAATTCATTATTATGAATAATGCTTCCGCAGGTGTATAAAACATTTGGTACATAACCTTCGCGTTCATCATCCTTCGCAGTTAACAAAGGTTCTTTTAATCTTCCAATTTCTTTTGTCGGATCATCCAAATCAAAAAGACTTGCGCCTAAGCAATATCTCCGCATTGAACCAACACCATGTGTTATCAGCAACCAACCTTTTCTTGTTTCAATGGGTGAACCGCAGTTACCGATCTGAATAAATTCCCACGGATGTTTTGGCTCCTGTAGTAATTGTGGATTTTCCCACACATTTATTTTATCAGAAAACATGATGTAATTATTTACGCCATCAATGCGTGATAGCATTGCATACCTGCCATTTATTTTGCGCGGAAACAAAGCAAGATTTTTATTCTGCGCGCCCTTTCCGTACAAAGGCATCACTTTAAAATCATAAAAATTTTTTGTTTCTAAAAGTTTAGGCTGAATATTCACGCCGTCAAACGCTGTATACGTTGCATAATAGGTACAGTTGCCATTATCTCTAAACTGAACAAAACGTGCATCTTCAACACCCTTTACTTCAAATTCTGAAATAGGAAAAATTACGCGGTCTGAAATATCTGTGTCTAAAGAAAAATGAATATAATGATATGAATCTGCAAGCCATAAAACTTTTTCAAGACCGATCTTCCATTCTTCACCCGCACTTTCTTTCAATGAATTCACCGTTCTTTTTAAAGTACTGTAATCAAAATTTTCGGGCAATTTTTCCTGCAGCGCTTTTATTAAATCAATGCCAATATTATCCAGCGATTCTGCTCTTGCAAAAACATCTTTTTTATAAATGGCATTGCGTATAATATCGGCTTCATTAATTAATAAACCCGGACTCGACATTAATATATTATTATCCATATCAAGCGTTGCTCTTCTGAATGCAATGGAAGAAATGTGTCCTTCACCTACTGCACGAAAACTTAGTATTACTCTTTTTTCACCTTCATGTAAATCTGATTGATCCGGCGCTTCAACAATTGAAGGATTAAAAAATGCTGCAGACTCAATTGAATATTCATGTGTAAAATAAGAACCGATAAGCAGTTTGCGGCTCAGCGATAATTCATCTTTTTTAAGATTGAGTGATGTGAGAATATTAGAAACAGCATCGCAATTTTTTTCAAATACACGTGTAATGTTTCTGTGTCTTCGTGCAAACTCGCGTAAGATGGAAGAAAGAGCTTCTTCCACATCTTCATCACTCATTTGCATTACTGCAACAATTACATTTCGTGCTCTGTCCTCACCATTATAAAAAAAACGCGCAATTACACGCTTAAGATCAGGATAGATTTTAACTTGTTTTCTTACGAGTGGCAAACGCATATATTAAAATTCTTAGGAACAAATTATTGCGCAAGAATAATGCAACAATTGCACTGCACACAAATTTTAAACAATAAACATTTATAAGTTTATTGATGTTTGTGTTGCTGATATAAGCTTCCTACACTATTCACTATCCGGCATTTCTGGTGTATTTCGTTTATCTGCTTCTTCTTTTAATGCTGCCAATTTTTTCTTTCCATAAGAAAATCTTGTTATTACAACAAACAAAACAGGCACAATAAAAATAGCCAATGATGTTGCTGCAAGCATTCCGCCAAACACTGTCCAGCCAATTGTATTTCTCGCAACTGAAGCCGCACCTGTTGCAAGCGCAAGCGGAAGCACACCCAATAAAAATGCGATAGACGTCATCAATATTGGTCGAAGACGAAGATTAACGGCTTGTAATGTTGATTCAATAATTGGTATGCCGCGATCTACTCTTTCTTTCGCAAACTCAACAATAAGAATAGCATTTTTTGCAGACAAACCGATCAACGTAATCAAACCGATCTGTGCATAAACATTATTGGTTAAAGGATTTCCGGCATGATCATTTAACAGAGAAATAAAAACTATCGCTCCAAATGCACCAATAGGAACTGCGAGTAAAACGGAAAATGGTACTGCCCAACTTTCATATAGGGCTGCAAGAAACAGAAACACAAACACCACAGACAAAGCGAAAATGTATACCGCGCTTGAACCTGATTTTATTTCCTGCAGGCTTAAGCCAGAAAATTCATAACCATAACCTTCTGGCAATTTATCGCCAAGCTTTTGCAATGCTTCAATTGCCTGACCACTGCTGTAACCCGGCTTCGGGCTACCATCCACTTCAGCACTTCTGTAAATATTAAAATGCGAAATGAGCGGAGCAGTTTCTGTGATCTTATAGGAAACTACAGAACTTAACGGAATCATTTGTCCTGAAGAATTTTTTACGTAATAAGTACCAAGGCTCGTGATATCTGTTCTGTACGCTGTATCTGCCTGTGCTACCACGTAGAAGTTTCTTCCATAAATAGTAAACTGGTTTATGTAAGAACTGCCCATATACATTTGCATAGTGTTGTATACATCGGCTAAGTTTAATCCAAGTTTTTTGCATTTTTCTCTATCAACATCAACTTCATAACCGGGCGTTTTCGCTGTAAAGAATGTAAATGCACTGCCAATTTCCGGAAGCTTATTTGCTTCTGCAACAAAATTATTTACAACATTTGAAAACTGCTTTATGCTATCGTTTGATTGTCGTTGCTCAATTTGAATACTAAAACCACCTGCATTACCTAAGCCCGGAATTGCAGGCGGAGGAATAACCACTACCCGCGCTTGTTTTATTGCAGCAAAGCGTTTGGTAAGTTCTGCGATTACACCTTGCAATTGTTCGGACTTTGTTTTTCGCTGATCCCATGGTTTTAACTGCATGAAGATGGTGCCGCTGTTTGATTTTATACCAAACGTCAGCACGTTTAAACCGCCAAGTGCTGCATAATGATTAACGCCGGGAACAGTTTTTACAATCTTCATCATGCTGTCTAAAACTGCAAGGCTTCGCGAAGTTGATGCTGCTTCTGGAATTTCGTAAGTTATATAAACGCGACCTTCATCTTCAAGTGGAATAAAACCAGTTGCTTTATGCGAAAACAGCAATACGTCGGCAATAACCAAACAAACCAACAACACAATAACCAAAGGTGATCTTTTAACCCATCCTTTAACACCTTTTGTATAACCATGCGTAAATTTTTCAAAGCCCGCATTAAACTTGTAAAAAAGTTTATTTACACCTGTGGCTTTGCTATTGATACGAGATGGCTTTAACAAGAGCGAGCACAAAGCAGGTGTAAGCGATAATGCTACGAACGCAGAAATTAAAACAGAGATAGCAATTGTAATTGCAAACTGCTGATATAATCTTCCTACAATTCCGGGCACGAAACCAACAGGAACGAAAACTGCTGCCAATATCAATGCAATTGCAATTACAGGTGCAGTAATATCATTCAATGCTTTTGCCGTTGCCTCTTTAGCGGATATGCCTTCAGTATCTATATAATGTTGCACCGCTTCAACAACCACGATCGCATCATCCACCACAATACCAATTGCGAGTACAAAACCAAACATGGTTAATGTATTAATGGTAAAGCCAAGCGGAATAAAAAATATGAATGTGCCGATGATAGCAACCGGAATCGCTAATATTGGAATTAATGTTGATCGCCAGTTTTGCAGAAAAAGAAATACAACCAAAGTAACCAGTAGCAATGCAATTAGTAATGTATGCACTACATCATTGATAGAAACTTTTACTACTGTTACAGACTCAAACGGAACGGAGTAATCAATATCTGCAGGAAAATACTTTTTTATATTTGCCATGGCAGCATAAACCCCATCTGCTGTTTCTATTGCATTACTGCCCGGCGCCTGGTAAACCAATAAATACGAAGCTCTTTTTCCATCAACAAAAGAATTGGCTGCATAACTTACTTTACCTAACTGTACACGTGCAACATCTTTTAAATGCACAACAGAATTATCTTGTGGGTTTGACCGCACAACGATATCCTGGAAATCTTTTTCAGTAGTTAAACGGCTGTTGGTAAAAACAGTAAACTCAAACGGCGTGTTTGAATTTTGTGGCGGCACCGCAACTGAACCTGCCGCTATTTGTAAATTTTGTTCGTTGATTGAACTTTGAATATCTGAATACGTTAAGCCAAGCTGAGCCATCTTATCAGGATCTAACCAAACACGCATACTAAAATTATCAGCACGACTTAATACATCACCAACACCCGGAACACGCAACAACTGATCCCGTACATAAATATTAGCATAGTTGTCCATGAAAGGAATGCTGTGCGTTCCATTGGGCGAATAGATTGCAACAAGCATCAAAATACTTGGGTTACGTTTTAATGTAGTAACACCAAGTCTTTGCACCTGGCTGGGTAAAGTTGGTGTTGCAATACCAACACGGTTTTGAATATCAAGCGCAACAATATTTGGATCGGCATCAATATTTAAAGTAGCTGTAATACTCGATTGCCCGTTGTTTGCACTGTTGCTTTGCATGTATGCAATTCCCGGCGTACCGTTTACAGAAGTTTCGATTGGAGTAGTAGTTGTTTGCTCAACAGTTTGTGCATCTGCACCTGTGAAATTTGCGGAGATAGATACGGTTGGCGGCGTAATATTCGGGTATTGGCTTACCGGCATATTTACTATCGCCAATATGCCAACCATTAATATAACGATTGAAATTACAATCGCTGTTACAGGTCTTCTTAAAAATATATTGCCTGATTTTTTCATGATTACTTCTGTTTGATTGCCGCAACAATTACTGTCTCAAAAATTATTTTTGAGTGGCTGCAGGCTGCGGTGGTAGTTTGGGAGAACCTGTATTTATTGCAGCACTATCTCTCAGTTTTTGCACGCCATCCGTTACAATAACATCTCCCTGGTTTAAGCCAGACTTCACCACAACATTCCCGTTAAATTTATTTCCTAATATAACTTTTGTTTGAAGCGCAATTGAATCCTGCACCTTATACACGAAGAACTCACCAAGCTGTTCTACAATTGCTTTATATGGAATTACCAACGTGTTTGGCGGGTTTGTATTTTCAACACGCACATTACATGTTAAACCTGCGCGTAGAATTTTATCAGGATTTGGAAAAACAATTCTTGCGCGAATAGTTCCTGTTGTTGGATCAACAGCACGATCTAATAAAACAATGTGACCCGGATATGGATAAACACTTCCATCAGTAAATGAAATAGTAAATGTTGAATCTGTTTTTGAAGTTCCTTTATTTAATATCGCTGCAAACTTTGGAATTAGCGCCTGGTCAACTGCAATATCAGCAGCAATGGGTTCATCAGTAGAAACAGTATTTAATAATGTTTGCGGATAAACTGATGTTCCAACTTTAACGCTGGAAATGCCGATGGTTCCGTCAATCGGAGAATAGATTGTAGTATATTTTAAATTGGTAGCAACTGCTGAAACATTTGCCTGCGCAGCGGCAACTTGTTGTTTAGCTGCATCAAGATCTGCCAATGCATTATCTACCGTTTGTGTTGCGATGGCATCATTTTTTTGCAATTCAAGATAACGGTCAGCATTTTTTTGCGCCTTTACCAAATTTGCTTTTGATACATCAACATTTGCAATTGCCTGCTGATATTGTCCTTCATATTGCTGCGCATCTATTGAATATAATTTCTCGCCTTTGCGCACATGATCACCATCATGAAAATAAACACCGGTTATATTTCCCGAAACCTGCGGTTTAATATCAACCTGAATTAATGCAGTTATTGTTGCGGGATAATTATCATAATAATCAGAACTTTCTGCTTCAACGGTGTCTGTATTCACAGCAACTTTTTGTGCGCCCATCATTTGTTGCTGGCTATTTGTTTTTTTACCGCATGATGCAAAAGCGATAATAATTATTAAAAAAGAAAAATGTAGTAACTGTTTCATACATCAATAAGTTAATGTGCCCAATGCTTTTTCAACATCAAGCTTGCTGCTTAAAACCTGGTATAATGCATTCAGATAATTTACTTGTGTGGTACGCAAATCACTTTCAGCAATAATTACATCAAGATAAGTTTTAACGCCGGCTTTATATTGTAAATAGATTGTGTTGTAAACATCGTTCGCTAAATCAAGATTATCATGCTGTACATGATAATCGTTTAAATAAGATTTATAAGTAGCAAGCGCTTGTGTATATTCTGACTGAATAGAATCGCGCAATGAAGTGAAATTATAATTCAGCCGGTCTAACTCAAGATTAGCTCCGCGAATTTGCCATGTTCTTTTTCCACCCTGGAAAATTGGAAAGCTTAGTGTTAAGCCTGCATAAGATGAAGGAAAATCGTGCGAGTACAATTTGCCGAAATTGTTATTTGCATAAACAAGATTATAATTTGCAAATGCGGATACAGATGGCAGATAGCTCCATTTATAATATTGCAGGTTTGATTGCAACAAACTTTTCTGTGTTTCTAAAATTTTATATTCAATGCGATTGTTATAATTCACTTGTTGTAAAGTATCAATATAAATCTCACTTTCCTGCTTTGCGCTATCATATAAAAGATTGAATGAAGCTTCCTGCGGATAACCCATCAATAATTTCAACACAGAAAATTTTGCCGTTAA
>JBEHXR010000037.1:0-16172 GCA_048498595.1 Bacteroidota bacterium | reverse complement strand
GCTGGTGTAATGATACCTGCCGGCAAACAAAAATTAAAAACTCAAAACGGATCAAATGTTTTTTTCAATGAAAGAAAACTATCCGCAGATAAGTTATCGTGTGAAGCTTATTTATTACATATAAGCGAGGTAGCATCATTACTTCAAACTTCACTGCAAAATGGATTAACACAAAAGCAAATTAATGAAAGGCTTGCTGCTTTTGGTTACAATCGTTTAACTGCAAAAAAAGAAAAAACACCATTCCAAATTTTACTGCAGCAATTTACCGGTGTAGCTGTGTATTTACTACTCGCAGCTGCTTTTATCTCTTTTATTTTAAGTGATGTAACAGAAGCAATTGCCATAGTGATTGTGCTTTTATTAAATGCTGCTATTGGTTTTGTTATGGAATGGCAGGCGGTAAATTCTTTAAAAGCACTTAAGGCATTAGACATAACTAAAACGAAAGTGATACGCGATAGCAAGCTTGAAGAAATTTCTTCAGAAGAAATTACAACTGGTGATTTATTATATGTTGAAGCGGGCGATATTATTCCTGCAGATGCAAGAATAGTTTCATCAACGCATTTGCAAACAGAAGAGTCAGCGTTAACGGGTGAATCGCTTCCGGTTGAAAAATATGATGAAGCATTAACTGAGAAAACCGTTGTTGCCGAAAGAAATAATATGTTGTACAAAGGCACATCAATTATAAATGGAAATGCAAAAGCATTTGTAACGGCCATCGGCAATAACACAGAACTAGGTAAAATATCAATGCTTGTTCAACAAGCGAAGCCTGATGCAACACCGCTTGAAAGGCAATTACAGTCCTTAAGTAAAAATTTAGTTTGGGTTACATTAATTATTGCAGCAGCTATTTATGTTTTGGGAATTATAAAAGGCAACAATTATTTTTTAATGCTTGAAACGGCTATTGCCATGGCAGTTGCTGCTATACCCGAAGGCTTGCCCATTGTTGCAACCATAACACTTGCAAAGGGCATGTTGCGCATGAGCAAAAAAAATGTCATCATTAAAAAGTTACCATCTGTTGAAACGCTTGGAAAAACAGATATAATATTAACAGATAAAACAGGTACACTTACACATAATCGCATTAAGGCTGAGTTAATCATCACTTCAGCAAAAGATGATAATATTTCTATTACTGCTGCCCGCGACAGAAAAGATAAACATGCTTCATATTGGTTGCATATAATTGCAGCTTTATGCAACAACGCATCTGTTACTGAAAATAAAACAATAGGTGACCCGCTTGAAATTGCTTTGCTCGAATGGGTAAATGAATCTTACTCATCAAAAAAAATAATAAAAAAATATACAAAGATTGATGAAGCGCCTTTTAATGCGCAAACCAAAAGCATGGCTACTTTGCATGCAATGCGGCATAAATATTTTGTTGCTGCTAAAGGTGCCGCAGAAAATATTTTAAATTATTGCACGCAGGAATTATCCGCCAATCAACTTAATAATTTAACGCACAAAAGCAAAACTGCATGGTTGCAAAAAAATGAAAAATTTGCTGCGCAAGGTTACCGCGTTTTAGCTTTTGCTTATAAAAAGATCAACGAGAACCCTGGAAATATTTTAATGGAGGATTTAATTTTTGTTGGCTTGATTGCATTTTCAGATCCGCCGCGGCAAAACGTAATTCATGCAATAGAAACCTGTAAAAAGGCCGGTATAAAAACAGTGATGCTTACAGGCGATCATCCTTCAACTGCATTGCATATTGCATTGCAACTTAAACTAACCGAAGATCATTATGTGGTCTCGGGAAAAGATATTAAAACGCTGAATGAACTTGATGCAGAAGAAAAAAATAAAATTTTAAACACGGCTGTTTTTGCAAGAGTTACGCCGGAACAAAAATTAGATATCGTTTCTCTTTACCAGCAGGCCGGGCATATTGTGGCAATGACGGGTGATGGCATTAACGATGCACCGGCTTTAAAAAAAGCAGATGTTGGTATTGCCATGGGCGAACGCGGAACGCAGATAGCAAAAGATGCAGCAGATATAATTCTTACAGACGATTCATTTAATTCAATTGAAGCGGCCATCGAAGAAGGCAGGGTAATTTTTGAGAATATTCAGAAGTCGATTATCTATTTGCTTTCCTGCAATCTTTCTGAAATATTAATCATTGCAGCAGTTACTTTTATTTATTTTACTTCGCCATTAACGCCGCTGCAAATTTTATACATGAATTTAATTACAGATGTTTTGCCGGCGCTTGCATTGGGTATGAGTAAAGGCAGCGCAGGCATTATGCAAAAAATGCCGCACAAAAAACGGCAAAACATTATAGTTGCAAAACATTGGAAAGCCATCACTACTTACTCGCTTGTAATTACACTATGTATATTTTTAAGCCACGTATATTGTGTTAACTATTTAAACCTTGATAAACATCTTGCAGATAACATGCTTTTTTGGTCGTTGGCATTAACCCAGTTATGGCATAGCTTCAATTTATCTCGCGGTCATACTTCAGTTTTTAAAAACGAAATATTTCAAAACAAATATGTTTGGTTTGCAATTATTATTTGCATTGTTATTATGATTGCAACATATTTAATACCGCACGTTAGAAATGTACTTTCGCTTGTGCCGCTCAATTTATTTGCGCTAACTATTATTTTTGTTACAAGCATTGCTCCTGTTTTAATAATTCAATCTTTAAAAAAATTAAAACTGGTTATATAAGCATGATGAAAATCATGTTTTCTTTCTGCCATAATCAACAAAATGATTTCTTTGCTTTTTTATTTTGCTTGATAACACATTTGTATGAAAAAAATTATTGCTGCTTTTGACGGGTTAAAATATAATGAAGCAACTGCTGAATATGCAATCAACATTGCGAAACAAAGTAATGCGCATTTGGTAGGTATTTTTTTGGATGATTTAATTTATCACAGTTACAGGTTTAAAGATTTAATTGAGGGGGATGAAGTGTCAGACAAAAAATTAAAACAGATGGATGAAAAAGATAAGGCAACCCGCAAACATGCTATTGATCTTTTTAAAAAAACCTGTGAACATGCCTCACTTGAGTTTTCTGTTCATCATGATAAAAATGTTGCAGTAAAAGATTTGCTGCGCGAATCTGTTTACAGCGATTTGCTTGTTCTCAGCAAAAAAGAAAATTTCACGATGTATCATGACAAATTTCCTTCAGATTTTATACGCGATATATTGGCAGATGTACAATGTGCTGTATTGGTTGTACCGGAAAAATATAAACCGTTGCAGTCTTTAATTTTCTTGTATGATGGAGATCCGTCTTCTGTTTATGCAATAAAAATGTTTTGTTATGACCTTGCAACCTTAAACCATTTACCTGCAAAAGTTTTGTCGGTTAAACCGCTTGATCAATCATTACACTTGCCGGATGGCGAACTGATGAAAGAATTTATGAAACGCCATTTGCCAAAAGCAGAATATATTGTTTTAAAAGGCGAGGCAGAAAACACAATCATAACTTACCTGCAGCAGCAAAAAGAAGAAGCGCTCGTTGTAGTAGGTGCATATCAAAGAGGGCGCGTATCAAGATGGTTTAAACCCAGCATGGCTGATGTGTTGATGAAGAATACCAACCTGCCTATGTTTATTGCACACAAATAAATAATTCTGTTCGTAATTCCTTTTATTAAATATTTCTTACTGCCCGTTAATCCTTTCGGGAATTAAATTATCGGTCGTACATTTAATATGTAATTAGCCCGGAAATAAGCGTACCGCCAAATTTGTTAGCTGACTAACCTATGCTGCTTCCGATAACCGTCAATTTGTAAAGATGACGCCGAATTCAATAAATGGTTTTAATCATCGTTCCGCCTTTTTAAAGTTGCTGGCAATGTTTTATATTGTTTTATTAGGCGGGTTAATAATGCTCGGTGTTTTATTTTACCGCAACAACAAGGCATTTTATGGCGGAGCAATTTTGGTTACCAATACACGCGCTGTTATTGAACGTGCCGACAGTATATTGCTCTTCTCACAAAACCTGCAATGGGAAGCGCGCAATTATACTTTAACCGGCGATTTAAATGCATATCAAGCCTGTTTAATTATACGTGATTCACTGCAAAAAAATACACAATACCTGATACAGCTTGTGACAGACAATAACGTTCAGCATGCAAACGCTATAAAGCTTCAGCAGCAAATAATGCAGTTAATTCAATTTACCGATAGCTCACTTTACTTAAGACAACCTCCGGGCAATCTGATGACAGGGTTTATACCAAATGTGAAACAACATGTAATACTGCATAATACCATCAACCAGCAAATTCAATTAATTAAATCAGAAGAAAACCGTTTGCTTGCAATAAGAAGAGCCGATGTTTATAAAACGATTGATATTACCTATCGGATTTTTGTTGACTCCGGCATTTTGATTTTAATTATGCTTGCCTGCACTTTTATATTTGTTTTTTATCATTTTAAAAAAAGGCGGAGAGCAGAAAAAAAATTAATTGAAAGCGAGAAAAGGTTTTACACATTAATCGACAGCACAAAAGACCTTGCCATTTTTATGACAGATAAAAATGGTGCTATCTTGAATTGGTTTGAAGGTGCTCATAAAATGAAAGGCTATAATAAAGAAGAAGTAATTGGAAAAAATATTTCTATCTTTTATACGCCGGAAGATATTGCAAATAAAGAGCCGGAACATAACCTGCAAGCAACAGCACAGCAGGGCAGTTTTGAAACCGAAGGCTGGCGTGTACGCAAAGACGGAAGCCGTTTTTGGGCAGATGTTTTAATAACTGCTATTTATGATGATGAGAAAAAATTACAAGGTTTTACAAAAGTTACCCGCGATTTTACATTGCATAAAAAAGCAGAAGATGAAGCGCGCCGCGCTTTTGAAAAAGAAAAAGAATTAAATGCCATGAAATCAAATTTTGTTTCGATGGCATCGCATGAGTTTCGCACACCGCTAAGCACAATTCTATCTTCTGTTTCACTGCTTGAATTTTATAAAACAAGCGAAACGCAGGAAAAACGTGATAAACATATTCATCGCATTAAATCTGCCGTAAACGAAATGGTTTCAACGCTTGAAGAATTTCTTTCGCTCGAAAAAATTGAAGAAGGAAAAGCGCAGGTTAAGAATGAAAAATTCAATCTTAAAGATTTGGCAGAACAGGTACACACAAAGTTTCAAACAGATTTAAAACCCGGGCAAATAATAGAACATCGCCACGCTGGACAGGAAGAGGTGAATCTTGATGAAGGGTTTGTAAATCACATCCTCACAAACCTGGTTTCGAATGCAATAAAATATTCGCCACCAGATGGCCGCATTTTTTTTCAAACAGAGGTTGATGGCAGAACAGTAATGCTGATGGTAAAGGATAATGGCATTGGTATTTCTAAAGAAGATCAGCAATATTTGTTCGAACGATTTTTTCGTGCATCTAACACAGGCAATATAAAGGGTACAGGATTGGGGTTGCACATTGTAAAAAGATACATTGATCTGTTAGGCGGAAAAATTGATTTTAAAAGCGAGATCAATAAAGGAACAGAATTTATTGTACAATTGATGATGTAACCGCTTAACAACTACATTGCTGCAGCCATATAATCTTGCATTAATAAAAGATATTTGTTTGCAATGTATAGCGCTTCTTTTTTTTCATGTTTTTTAGTTGCATCTTTTGTACGCATGCTGTTTATTTTTGCACGAATATTTGCGCGATACGCTTTGCAATAAAAAAATAACTTTCTCTCTTCTTCATTCCTCGCAATCAGAAATAGTTTATTGTATTCACAAAAAAATAAATCAGCTAAATCCTGCCTGCCAAGCGCTTCCATATCCATACACAAAAAAGCAATTTCATTCAGCACATCTATTTGCCGCAAATCATCATTAAATTCAATGCAATCAAAAGGTACTGGTTCGGGCAATAAAAAAATATTTCTAGAATGCAGGTCGCCGTGGCAATCTCTTACAAAGCCATCAGTAATTCTTTTTTCCAGCAATACATTGTGCTGTTTAAGAAATTTATCAGATGAATGAACGGCTTCTGTTATTATGCCGCCGCAATTAAGATTTTTTTGCAAGAAATCTTTTTGTGCAAGTATATCATTAAATAACTGCTGTATTTCTAAAACATTTTTTTTATAGATGATATTTGTTTGCCGATGAAAGCTGCAGATTTTTACAGCAAGGTTTTTAATATCAGCGCCGGAAATTTTATTAGTTGATAAAAGCTTATCCATTCTTTTATCTGCAGGAAGCTTCTGCATGTTTACAGCATAGTCAACAACTTCTCCTTTATCATTTCCAATAAAAAATTTTGATGCCATTTTTTTTACCGGCAAAACGCCCAGGTAAATATTTTTTGTTAACCGGTTGTTTAATTCAATTTCTCTTTCACAATAAAATTTTCTTTTTTCCAAAGTTGAAAAATCAAGAAAGGAATACTTAATTGGTTTTTTAATTTTATAAACAAAGTCATCGCAAATAATTACCCAGGAAATATGCGTCTCAATTAAATCAACGGAGTCTGTTTCCAAAGGAAAGCTGCCGTTGTTAATTAATCTATTTATATTTTCCCGGTTCATTTTGAAAGAAATAATCAGAGGCTTTGTCCAGCATTTCGGTTATGTTGCTGTTGGTTGAGCGTAAAATCAAATGCTCATTTTTAGGCAAGCGCCAGTTGCTTTTTATTTTCTTATACACTTCAAAATTAGCATCGCTGTTTTTTCGCGGTAATAACAGCCGCTGTTTTATTAAATCTTCATCAGCATAAATTTCAATAATGCAAACTCTCGAATTTTTTTTTGCTTCATTTATAAATTTTTGCCTGATCTCAATATCAGAAAAGGTAGCATCTAAAACAACTTCTTTATAAGTTGCTGTTTTCAGCATTCGTTTCATCATTTCTTCATACACCAACGCCTTTTCATTTTCTGCGTATGATGATGATTGTTTAAACAATTCCCTCCTAATTTCATCGCTGCTTATGTATGCTGCATGCAGCATGTGTGCAACGCGCTCTGCAAAATAAGTTTTGCCAGAGCCCGGCAGTCCAAAAACAATTACTATCATACAAGACTTAATTTAAATTATTAGTATTCAACAAGCATTAAACTGTGTGCATTTGCCATGCAACTTCGTTTGTGCAATAGCGCCGCCAGGCATTTACTAAGGGCAACAGGTTTTCTTTTTTTACTTCATTTAAGTCTTCAAGCAAAGCTTTTCTTTTTGTTGGATTTTTTTCAAAGCCGGCTGCAAGTTTCAGAATAAGCTTATCTCTAAATGAAAGCCTTTTATGAATAACACTTCCCGGCAGAAAATAGAATTTGCAATATGGCTTTAACGCTGCCGGTACATTATGCTCAATAAAATTGTTTCGCCTTTCCACTTCATCAGGAGCGGTTGCGCTTACAATAAACATGAATATATTTTTATTTATAAGCGTTTTTGTGTTACGCCTGAGCCATGCTTGTAATCTGAATTTTCCAAAGTATACAGATGTGCCTAATAAAATGCAATTGTATTTCTTTAACTCACCTTTTAAAACTTCACCTGAAGATACAATGGGCAAGTCCAGCATTTCGCTTAACCAGGCTGCATACTGTTTAGTTGCACCATATTTGCTTTTATAAATAACAATTCCCTGCATAACCATTCAATTTCTATTTCCAAAATAATGAATTCCATATTGGTTATTATATGATTAGTATCAGTCTTACGATTGATATGCCTCATTAGTTTCTGTTGCTTGAAATGTTTTTTTTGTACACTTTAATTTCTCATCGCAAAAAAAATTTTTATGCTTGTCGCAAAATATAAAAAAGAGCTGCCGGCATTAATGAATATTAACTGCCAGCCCTGTGTTTCTGTTATAATGCCGTTTGAACCGAAGATGAATTCTAAAATGGCATTGGCGCATTCACTAAAAATTGCAGCAGATAAAATAAAAAATGAGCTGCACATAAATTATGCAAAAAATGTAGCGAATGAAGTATGGGAAAAATTGATGAATGCTATTAACCATCTCGATTATACAACACACAAAAAAAGCATTGCTATATATGTGTCGCCGGAAATAGAAAAAATTTATTATTTAGATATTTTGGTGAATGAGAAAGTGATGGTTGATTCTTCTTTTGAAATAAGAGACATTGTAATGAACAAGCAGGATAAGCATGAATTTTTACTGCTTGTTATTAGTGAGAAAAAAGAAAAGATTTATTACGGGAATTTAAATAAGCTGCAGTTAATAGTTTCAAATTACGCGGAGCGTGTACACAGAGATTTGCCTGAAGCTGTTGCCAATTTTACTGATGCGGAAACTATAAAAGAAACGGATTTAAAAAAGTTCCTTCATTATGTTGATAACCGGCTTCCGCATCTTCTTAAATATTACCCTATGCCTTTATTTGTTTTCGCTGCAAAAAAAACGATGGGTTATTTTAAAGCAATAACAATACATGCGCAATACATAACCGGTTTTGTGCATGGAAATTTTGATGATGCAACAGAGCGCGAATTAATAGAAGCAATAGAACCACAGCTTAGCAACTGGAATGCTGTTAAAGAAAAGCATTTAATGAACTATCTGCGGATTGCAGAAGACAATCTTAATCTAGTTTCAGGCATTCATGATGTTTGGCTTAACGCAAACCGAAGACACAAACAATTATTGGTTGTTGAAAAAGATTTTTATTGCCCTGCATTTGTAACAGAAAAAGGAGAAACAGTTTTTTGCAAATCAAATATTGATAGTCCGGTTATAACAAAAGATGCCGTAGATGATATTATTGAAAGAGTATTGGAAAACGGTGGCAATGTTGAATTTGTTGATGCGTTAAACAAATATGATCGCATTGCTCTTACAGACGATAATCACAACAAATAATATGGCTTACACAGCGAATTAATACCCATGAGAACGCAACATGCGCAGTCAAAACAATCATTATCATTTTCAAAAATTCTAAAACTCAACATCATATATGACGGGCATCATATTCATAAATGATAAACGTCATTTTTATTTTTTTTATTCCCATGAACTTTGATGCCCTCACTTAATTACATGCATTAACCCTACTGCATTTTTTGTTGAATGATTAAAAAATTATTCAACTTATTTAAACAAGAAACAATTGATTAAACAGAACCAACATATTGGTACCATAAACTCCATTCGCGGAAGTATTGTGGACGTTTATTTTGATGAACATCTTCCTTCGCTATCAACAGTTTTGCGTGCAGGCAATAACAATCAAATTACTATTGAAGTTTTATCACAGCCCGATGCGCATCATGTGCGTGGTATTGCATTAACACCAACGCAAGGTTTAGCAAGAGGCATGAAAGCGTTGAATACACAAGCTCCTTTAAAAGTGCCTGTGGGTCGGGGAACATTGGGACATATGTTTGATGTGTTTGGCAACAGTAATGATGATGGTTTTGATAATTCGAAATGCGAACAAAGAAGCGTGCATCAACAGCCGCCATCTTTAATGAAACGCTCAACAACTTCTGAGATTTTTGAAACAGGTATTAAAGCAATTGATGTATTGGTGCCTTTGGAACGCGGCGGCAAAGCGGGTTTGTTTGGCGGTGCGGGTGTTGGCAAAACGGTGTTGTTAACTGAGCTTATTCATAACATGGTGAAGAACCATAACGGCATCAGTATGTTTTGTGGTATTGGTGAACGTTGCCGCGAAGGTCTGGAATTATATCACGATATGAAAGAAGCAGGCGTGTTACAAAACATGGTGATGATGTTTGGTCAGATGAATGAACCGCCGGGCGCAAGATTCAGAGTTGGTCATGCGGCATTAACGATGGCAGAATATTTCAGGGATGATGAACATAGAGATGTGTTGTTGTTGATCGATAATATTTTTCGTTTTATACAAGCCGGTATGGAAGTTTCAGGTTTGATGGGACAAATGCCTTCACGTCTCGGTTATCAGCCAACAATGGGCACCGAGTTATCGCAACTGGAAGAACGCATTGCGAATACAAACACAGGTGCCATCACATCTATACAAGCAGTGTATGTTCCGGCAGATGATTTAACTGACCCTGCTGCGGTGCATACTTTCTCGCATTTATCTGCATCTATTGTGTTATCAAGAAAAAGAGCAAGCGAAGGTTTATATCCTGCGATTGATTTATTGCAATCAGGTTCTAAAATGGCAACGCCAACTATTATCGGTGAAAGACATTATAAGATTGCACAGGAAATACGACAAACATTAGCACAGTACGAAGAACTGAAAGATATTATTGCAATGTTGGGTTTGGAACAGTTAAGTGTTAATGACCAGAAGATTGTGAATCGCTCAAGACGACTGGAGCGTTTTCTTACACAACCATTTTTTACAACAGAACAGTTCACACAATATAAAGGAAGAAATGTTTCACTGAAAGATGCGCTTGATGGATGTGAACGCATATTGAATGATGAGTTTAAAGATGTGCCGGAAAGTTCTTTTTATATGATTGGTGCTATTGATGAAGTGAGAAAGAAATAAAGTATGAACCACTAAGACACGAAGAAACAAAATTGCACAAAGCCTTCGTGTTACTTATTGCCTTAGTGCCTTCGTGGTTCAATTTGAATTGCACAATAAAGAACCGAACGTACAAGTGAGTGACACAACGATGTTCAATGCTTATTCAAAAGCTGGTAACATAAAAGAAGAAAACAATGAATGAAATGCATTTAAAAATACTATTACCATTTAAAGTGTTCGCAGATGTTGAACAGGTGCAACGTTTGGTAGTGGAAACGAATGCAGGCTCGTATGGTTTATTGCCGCAACGGCTGGATTGCACAGCAGCATTGGTTTCCGGCATTTTGCAATACGAAACAAACGAAGGAATAAAATACGTTGCAATTGATGAAGGCATATTGGTAAAGACAGGAAATGAAGTATTGGTATCGGTGCGCAATGCTATTGGCAATGCACCATTAGGACAATTAAAAACATTAGTGGAAACGCAATTGAAACAGGTTGAAGAAAAAGAAACCGGCACACGTTCAGTAAT
Organism: Bacteroidota bacterium; assembly: GCA_048498595.1. Taxonomy (GTDB): domain Bacteria; phylum Bacteroidota; class Bacteroidia; order Chitinophagales; family Chitinophagaceae; genus Parafilimonas. The sequence continues at coordinate 5,125 of JBEHXR010000037.1, read as the reverse complement.
GGCAAAACTGGAAAGCAGTTTTATTAGAAGCATTCGAAAATTAAGAAGAGAACAATGAAAGATGATGTTGAACATAATGAAAAAAAATTCAGCAACACCATCGGTGATAAAGAAAAGATGCGGTTGAAAGCACAACATAATAAACCCCGCGTGTGGAGCGGCTTTGGTTTATTTGGAATGGTAGGCTGGTCTGTTGCGGTGCCAACATTATTAGGCGTTGCATTAGGCTGGTGGTTAGATAAAAAATACCCGCAACATTTTTCATGGACAATCACGTGTTTGTTTGCCGGGTTGATTGGCGGCTGCGTGATTGCATGGAACTGGATAAGTAAAGAAAATAAAGCAATCCATAAAAATACGGAGGATGATAATGGATAACTTTTTTGTATTAGCAATAACATTGATTGCAGGTTTCGCAACAGGCACATTTTTCTTTGGCGGGCTTTGGTTCACCGTTCAAAAAGGCATGACAGCAAAGGTTCCCGCATTGTGGTTTGTTATCAGTTTTATGATTCGCGTTGCTGTAACATTAATTTCATTTTATTATGCAGACGCAGGCATGTGGCAAAGATTATTGTTATGTCTTGCGGGGTTTTTAATTGCAAGAATTGTGGTTACAAAATATACGAAGAACAAACAACTTAAAACCATGAAGGAGGAATTTGCATGAGGTTAACGCCTGACCAAAAAATATTCTGGCAGCATGGTTTTATGCACCTAAACTTAACCATTGTAACAACATGGAGTTTGATGCTGGTGCTTGTATTAACCGCATGGTTAATCACAAGAAAGCTAAAGAACGATGTAAACATTTCACGCTGGCAAAATGTATTGGAAATTTTGGTGCTCGGCATGCGTGACCAGATTAAAGATGTTGGATTAAACAAACCGGAAAAATACATTGGCTTTATCGGTACAATGTTTTTGTTTATTGCCATGAGTAATCTCTGCGCAATACTTCCTTTTTATGAACCACCAACAGCTTCGCTTTCAACAACAGCAGCTTTAGCCATTTGTGTATTTGTTGCAGTGCCTGTTTTTGGTATTGCTGAAAGCGGTATAGCGGGTTATTTAAAAACATATTTACAACCAAGCATAATCATGTTGCCGTTTAATATCATCAGCGAATTTTCAAGAACGCTGGCGTTAGCTGTGCGTTTGTTTGGCAACATTATGAGCGGCGGTTTAATCATAACCATTTTGTTAAGCATAGCACCATTTTTCTTTCCGGTTGTGATGAGCGCTTTGGGTTTATTAACCGGGATGGTGCAGGCTTACATTTTTAGTGTGCTCGCAACGGTGTACATCGCGGCAGCCACAGAAGATGGACAAAAAATAAAACAACAATCAAACAAAAAAATAAATCATGGATAGTACAACCTTAGTTGCAGTAACATCAATTGTTATTGCAGGTTTAACAACAGCAATCGGGTGTATGATGCCTGCAGTAGGCGAAGGCAAATCAGTTTCATCAGCATTAAACTCTATTGCACAACAACCCGACGCAGCATCAACCATAACAAGAACATTATTCGTTGGTTTGGCAATGATTGAAAGTATAGCGATTTATTGTTTCGTGGTTTCAATGATATTGATTTTCGCCAATCCTTTCTGGAACCACTTCATAGCAAAATAATCAGCGATGCAAATAGATTGGTTTACGGTAATAGCGCAGATAATTAATTTTCTTGTTCTTGCTTTTTTGCTGAAACGCTTTTTGTATAAGCCGGTGTTGAATGCAGTTGATACAAGAGAAAAAAGAATTGCGGCGCAATTGAATGATGCAGCAACAAAAGAAGCAGATGCAACTAAAGAACGCAGTTTGTTTCAGCAAAAGAATACAGACTTTGATGCACAACGTGCCACAGCGATAAATATTATGAATGAAGAAATAAAAATCGAAAGACAAAAACAATTAGAACAAATTCGAAGCGACAGTACGACTTTACAACAAAAATTACAACAATCAATTGCTGAGCAGCAACAAAACATCAGCATTGAAATAAAAAATAAAGTACAGGAAGAAGTGTTTGCTATTGCAGGCAAAACATTAAGTGATTTAGGTTCTGCTTCGTTCGAAGAGCAAATCATTCAAAATTTCATTCAGCGCATCAATCATTTGAACGATGATGAAAGAAAACAATTCAGTGATGCATTTAGCGCCTCAGATAAAACATTGCAGATTACTTCTGCATTTGCGTTAAGCGATGCACAAAAAGATGCGTTACAAACAGCAATTACATCTTTAATTAATAATGATGTTAAATGCAATTATCAAATCAATGCACACCTTATCAGCGGTATTGAAATCGCGGTGAAGAATTATAAACTCTCATGGAATATTGAAAATTATTTAGATGATATGAAAAAGCATATTGCCTTATCACTCATCAACACAAATAAGGAAGAAAATGTTGCAGGTTGATTTATCAAACGATATTGAACAAACTTTTACAAACATTAATAAAAGCAGGCAACAGTTTGCGCCAACATTTGCGCCGCAGGAAACCGGCATTGTTACGAGTGTTACAGAAGGCATTGCAAAAGTTGCGGGATTGCCTAATGCAGGTTATGAAGAGCTGCTCAAGTTTTCGAACAATTTATATGGCATTGCGTTCAATTTGGATGAAGAGGAAATCGGTGTGGTATTGTTGGGCGATAATGAAAATTTGCAGGCAGGTTCTGTTGTTGAACGCACGGGTCGTGTGATGGACATTCCTGTTGGCAACGGCGTAATTGGTCGTGTTATTAATCCGCTTGGTGAGCCCATGGATGATAAAGGTTCAATTGCATTTACCAAACGATTACCAATTGAAAGACCAGCACCACCTATCATGCATCGCGAAGCAGTGAATGTTCCTTTGCAAACAGGTATTAAAGTAATTGATGCGATTATTCCTATTGGTCGTGGTCAGCGTGAATTAATTTTAGGCGACAGGCAAACAGGTAAAACAGCTATTGCCATCGACACGATATTAAATCAAAAAGATAAAGATGTTTTGTGTGTGTATTGCGCCATTGGTCAGCGCACTTCATCCGTTGCAAAAGTGGTAGCAGAACTCACTGCAAAAGATGCGATGCAATACACAACGGTTATTGTAACGGAAGGCAATGATGCGCCGGGTTTGCAATACATCGCACCATATGCAGCAACCAGTGTTGCAGAATATTTTATGGAGCAAGGAAAGGATGTATTAATTGTGTATGATGATTTAACGCATCATGCAAGAGCATATCGTGAGCTCTCTTTGTTGTTGCGCAGACCGCCGGGACGTGAAGCTTTTCCCGGTGATATTTTTTATATCCATTCGCGTTTGCTGGAACGTGCAACACATTTGAATGCTGAACATGGCGGCGGTTCTTTAACAGCTTTGCCTATTATTGAAACAGAAGCGCAGGACATATCAGCCTACATTCCAACGAATCTTATTTCCATCACTGATGGACAATTATATCTTTCTCCAAAATTGTTTGAGTTAGGTGTGTTGCCTGCGGTTGATATTGGCAAGTCTGTATCACGCGTTGGCGGCAAAGCGCAGTTGCCTGCTTATAGAACATTAGCAGGCAATTTAAAACTTGCTTATGCGCAGTTTGAAGAGTTGGAAACCTTTGCAAGATTTGGAACACATCTCGATGCTGTTACAACAAAAATTATTGAGCATGGCAAACGCATTCGTGAAATTTTTAAGCAGGCAGAAATGCAACCGGTATCGGTTGCCGAACAACTTGTTTTATTGATTGCATTAACTAATAGTTTGTTTGATGACGTGCCTTTGGATAAAATGAAAGATGCAGAAAAATTAATTCGTGATTCAACACAACAACTACCAAACGATTTGTTGCAGCGTTTATCGTCAACAGAAAAATTAAAAGAAGAAGATGAGCAGTTAATTATAAATACAATAAAAGAAGCATTGAAAAATATCACTACGCCATGAAAATTTTCTATGAATTTTAAAAAGATTATGATTAATGATGAAGTCACACAGAGGGAGGCGTTGGCAAGACAAATACAAAGTATTCATTGAGACCATAGAAAAACAAATAAGCACGAAATAAAACACGCGGAGCGTTTGGGTTTGTCTTGAACTTTCTTTGGTTACTCACTTTCTTTCAAGAGAAAGAATACAAACGTTAGTGATGATAAATTTAAAAAATAAAATGGCAGATACATTAGAAAGCTTACAAAGAAGAAAACAAAGTGCTGCAGAATTAGATTCTGTTGTTCGAACGATGAAAGCCATGGCAGCTTCTAATATTGGTCAATATGAAGCAGCAGTAAAATCATTACAGGATTATTATCGCACTGTGGCATTAAGTATTTATGCAAGCTTTCTCAATCAACCTGTAAGAGCATCATTAGTTTCATCTATCAATAAAAAAGAAAACGAAACCATCGCAATAGTATTTGGTTCAGACCAGGGTTTGGTTGGAAGATTTAATGATGCATTAGCTGAGTTCGTGCAACATCAACTGCAACAAATCAACTCTAATAAAAATATATGGATTGTTGGTGAACGCATGCTGCCATCATTCAATGAAAAAAACTTTGCTGCATCAAAAACTTTTGTTGTTCCCAATTCAGTTGATGGCATTACCTCTTTAGTAAATGAAGTTTTAGTTAAGATTGAAGAGGCACGTGAACAAGGGCATTTACACGCGTTATATTTATTTCATAATGCGCCGGTGAATGAAGCAGGTTATGATCAAACCATGTCGCAATTACTACCGTTAGATGGTCAATGGAAAAAAGATATTGGCATTACATCATGGGAAACAAAAAACTTACCGCAGGTAATTGGTGGTAATGAAAAACTTTTACCGGCTTTGATAAGAGAATATCTTTTTATGTCATTATATAAAGCCTGTGCAGAATCATTGGCAAGTGAAAATGCAAGTCGTTTGGAAGCGATGCAACGCGCAGAAAAAAATATTGGGGAGATGCTGGATGATCTCAAACAAACCTATAATCGATTGCGACAATCTACAATTGATGAAGAATTATTTGATGTGGTTGCAGGATTTGAGGCATTGAAAAATAAAAATGAATAATCATGCAGACAGAATTTAATACAGAAATATACGGCATGTTGCCAAAAGGCATTCCTGAAATAGAATCACTCGC
>JBEHXR010000036.1:0-16535 GCA_048498595.1 Bacteroidota bacterium | reverse complement strand
AAATTTTTTCTGTTGATTTTATTTTTTCGCTTGAACCAATAAATAAATTTTGATTAGCACCAAGATGTTTTGTGTTGTCGCACGATGCCATTAATACTATTAGCAATCCAAATAATATAATCTGTTTAATTTTCATCCCCTCTTTATATTTATCTATTCTTTTTCTTAATTCTTTTACTCGTTCTTTGATTCTTTTACTCTTTTTTTCGATTGATTTACTCTTTTTCGTTGCTGAACTATTTTATGCTTCTTACATTATAAAACTGCGCAACACATCTACTGCTGACCTGTTGTTTGCTTATTCGCCTGCTGAATTACCTGCTCATGTTCTTTTTCTTTTTGTTGTTTCGTTATTTGCCTGTTATGTTTTCTTATCTGCTTTCTTGTTTTATGACCAGTAAATAATTCTTTCAGTTTATCGTAATCAAAAGTGAGAATAAAGCTTACGCCGGTTTCAATTACCTGCCCGTCAATAACACCTTCATACTGGTTTAAACGATAAACGCGAATAAGATAACGGCCATCTTTAGTTAACTGGTAATCTATCGAAACATCACCCGCAGGATTTGATGTGCTTTCACCTGCACTGCTCGGACCTTCCAATTCAAAATTGCTTCCCACATTTACACGCAACCTGTCATTCAATAATTTTTTTGAAACGGTAACATTTAAATCTGTTCTGTTAGCGGCAGTTCCTGTTGAATAATCCGTGCCTGATGTTAATCCAAAATTTATATCAACACCTTTTATTAAACTTCCTGCGAGTTGGTTTAGCTGATCGGTTAAAATGCGGCTTGCACTTTCTGCCACTTGTTCACCAATACCACCGCCCCCACCGGAACTTACAAACGGATTTTCCTGCACAAATCTTCCCAGCAGCAACAAAGCAAAAACCTGTTTGTTTAATTCGTTTTGATCTTGCCGCACCTGTTGCAATTTTGTATCTACATCACTCCATTCAGTCGCTTGTCTTGTTGGTAATGTAATGTCAAACGTTATTATAGGTTTCAGTAATTCACCCGTCATGTGTAACGAAACCTGGAACGGTAATTTTTCTTTATAGCGTGTTACATCTTGCGGTGATCTTCCTTCAAGAGAAGATTGCATTAAATCAATCGGCGCTGTGTTGGCAACATAGATTGCAGTTACATCAATGTTTGCAGCAGTTGGATCGCCCGTCCACGTAATCGTGCTTCCCTGTTGAATAAGGAATTGTCTTTTCAAAAGACTCAATGAAAGATTATAAGAACCACTTTGTAAAAGATAACTTCCGGTAAGCGTTGTTTTACCACTCGGGTCAATACCACCATTTAAGTTTGCCGTTCCTTTTAGCGTTAAAGCATCACCGTTTCTTTCATCAACAATAATCGTAAATCTTGCTGCGCTGTCTGTAACAATGTCTGCGCTAATATCAGCACCGGTTACTTTTTTTATGGCAGCAGAATCTATCACATAATTATTGGTAAGCGTGTCTGCAGGATGATCTTTATCAACAAACTTTACAACACCTTCCCTGCTCACAACTTCAGGATCTGTTTGCGGCAACACGTATGTAAAATCTGTTTCTTTATTAATGCGCAAATGGCCGGTAACTTTTGGTGAAGTCATGTCGCCGGTAATGTTTGCGTTGGCATTAATATTCAGCTTACCATAAATTAATTTATCTGTTGCCTGCGGCGTATTTACTAAAGTAAAATTGTTCGCTCGCAATGTTAGTTTGAATGCATAATTCTTAAAATCCGTTGTTGCAATATCACCATTCAGTACTGCCTTATTTCCGGCAGAATCAAGCATGGTGAATTTATTAAAATGTATGCCGGTTGAGTTAACAGTGATCGCATCATTTGGCAGTGTAAATCTTTCACCCGAAATAGTTGGAACAATGGAAGCATTTTGAAAATTAAGCTGACCGGCAACAGAAGGATTATTTACAGTACCCTGAATTTTTACGTTGCCTTTTAAAATGCCTGTAATATCATCTAACTGTCCAACAGCAAATGGCTTTACAATTCCAAGATTCAAACTGTTCAATAATAAATTCAGATCCATTCTGCCTTCGCCGGTGTAATATGTTCCTGTAACATGCAAATCATTTCCATTGCCTGTTAATGCAACATCCGCATTGTATGCATTTGCAGTTTGATTATTTACCTTGATTTGAATGTTACCAATTGTATCAAGCTTATAGGTAAGATTGCTGATATTTATGTCCGATGTAAAAACAGGATTTGTTGTTGGATTCGTAATTTCTGCTGTACCGTTTATTGTTCCGGATGCAAGCAAAGAATCCTGGTGCGCCATTTTTGTGATCGTTGCAATCTCAAAATTTTTCAGATCAACTTTTATTGGTGCCGATGTTGATTGCGCGGTACTGTTTACGTTTAATGATTGATTGCCTTGGCTGATTCCAAAATTATTTACAATCACGCCGGTTGAATCGTATTGAATTGAATTGCCCTGTGCAACATTCCATTTACTGTAATCTAAAGTAAGATCAGGTTTCAAACTTGCTTTAAAACCAGCGCCAACCTGTTGCAATAAAGCACCCAAAGCATATTGCGTTTTATCTTTATTATCTTTCGCATCAACATCAACACTTACCTGGTTATTTGCAACAGATGCATTGATCGCAGTTTTATATAATTGATTGGAACCTGCCTTCGCATCTTGCACAGAAATATTTGCATTTAATGCATTGGCTGTTGTTTGAACATTTGCATTCAAACTATCAATTTGATTTCCGCTGAAAATGATACGCTGCGATTTGGCAGTTAAACCCAAATCATTTCGCGCTGTATTCAAATGCGCATTTACAACGATAGAATCACTTCCTTTTATTGAAGGCATTAATTGTAATACCAAACCCTGCGGTTGAATAATTGCATTGAATTGCCAGTTTTCTGCAGTGAAATTTTTGCGTTCAAAACCAGGCACGTTATAATATTGATTGATCGTTTGCTGCAACGCCTGCGCTATTTCAGTTAATTTATATTGACCAACCAATTCGGCATGCAAAGCATCGGCATTAACTACAATGCTCTTGTTAGTTGAATCGCCCGATGCAACCATTGAAAGACTATCTGTATAATATGTTTGCGCACCTTGTGTTAATGCGAGACTATCAACTCTAACTGATCCAATTAAATTATCAGGATTTGTTGAAGGCAGATCTGCGACTACATGACCGCTTACACTTAATGTATCACTCACTAAGTTCAATGCTTTTGCATTTAATGTATCAAGTTGAAGATCGAGTTTTATTGGTGGATAAGTTGAATGCATATCCGCTGTTGCATCAAGGTTTAAAGAAATATTCGGATCATGCACCGATGCTGTTGTATGATCAACACCATTATTTATTTCGCCATCAATCTTTACATTATTATAGGTATAACCTTTTACCTGGGCGGAAACAACATCAACATTATATTTTGCATTTGCATTTTTCACATCAAGCCCGGAGCCGCTTGCAGAAATATTTGCTGTAACTACGCCAACATTTTGTGGTTGTTTTGTCAGATAACCAACATCAACATTTTGAGCGCTTGCTTTTATTGCATACACATTGCCGGGCTTCATCGAGCCATCAACCGTTACATTGCCTTTATTTGTTTTTAATCCGAGCTTTGTAATAAATGATTTCATTCCACCTTTAAAAAATCCACTCAACGCAAACTTGTCGGGAAGATTTACAGTAGAAGGAATTGTATTCGGCGGCGTTATACTTAAAATATCTTTTTTAGTTGATGTGAATTGATTGATCGTAACATCATAATATGCATTCTTAGCATCAGGCAAACCTTTTAAATGTGCAGACATATTTACGTACGTATCACCAAAACCACTTACTTCAAAAACCGGGATTGATATATCTTTTAAATAACCTTTTACAACAGCATTTACTTTTATGGTTGAAACTTTATACGCCTGTAAATTCTTTTTATAAGTTGGTAAAAATGCAATGATGTCTTTTACACCAATTTTTGAATTCATCAAATTTGCATCAACATAAACATTGCCCGGATTTTTTGCCGCAGCTTCAATGGAAGGATATTTTACGATCACCTGGTTTTGCAAAACAGTTGCATCTGTTTGCAACAATAAATTTTTTAAAGAAGCACCGGTGTCGCTGTAAAAAAATTGTGTGTGAAATTTCTGAACATTCAACCCGCTTTGTTCATTAAAAGTTAACTGGTTTATATTTCCTTCGTAAATGGTTGGCGTAAATATGAGATCATTTCCATTTAAAGTAAAATGCTGAATATGCAAATGGCTTGCATCAAAACCTTCGGCATGCGGCGCATTGTTATCATCATACTGCAACTCGTTATTATTAAAATTAATTTTTGCAAGTTGAAATTTCCATGGATTTGATAACTGGCTATCCGTTTTTGCAGCCACCACATCTTTCGTTGCTTTTGCTTCCTGCGATTTTCCTAAAACAACTTTTGTAACAGAATTATTCAGCGTAATATCTTTTAAACTGATCGCAAGATTTTTCAGATCGATGTTATCAGGATGGGTAGTGAAATCCCCAATATTTAAACTCGCTGACAATGCCGAAATATCATTTTTATAATCAACCGCTACACGCTTAAAATCTATACTGCCTAATTGCAGTTGTGGTGTTGATGCAGACGAAGCCGGCGAGGTAACCGGTGCAGTACTGTCTTTATTTTCGATTAAAGGTTTGTATTGATAAATATGCGATGTAATATCTGCAACCTGTATCGCAGGAATATTATAAATAAGGTGTGTTGGATCGAATGTTCTAATGTTCGTTTGAAAATTGCCGAGATAAAAGTATACATCGGTTCCGCTTTCATCATCTTTAAACGTTGTAAGAATTCTGTTTAAAACAATTTTACCAATGTTGAACTTCATTGCATTTGCCGTATCAGCCGGCGTTGCTGGTTTTGTTTGCTCACTGGCAAAAGCATCTACAATATATTGGTAATTGAAATTAGTATCCGGTGCAATGCGGGAAATATGCGCCTTCATATCATCAAGCTCGATGTATTGCACATTTACTTCATTGCTCAATAATTTAAAGAGAGAAATATCAACACGCAATTTTTCGCCATACAACAATGTGTCTTTATGCTGATCTTCAAAATAAACATTTTCAAGTACCAGTCTTTTAGGAAAATCAAGACTTAATTTCCCGATTTCAACTTTCGTTTTTATTTTATTCTGCAGGTAAGAAACAACTTTATTCTTTGCAAAATTCTGTACAGCCGGCACCTGGATTAAAATATACACTAACAGGATAAGGAATATCACAACCCCAATAATCCAGGCAAAAATTTTTAAAATTCTGCGGGCAATTCTTTTTGCGTCCAATCAAAAGTTATTTTTAGATAATTGATTTGTCAACAAGGTTTGTTCTTGCTCATTAATGGCAGATACAATGCCAAAATTATTTTTGTGCGATATAAATTAATGAGCTTCCTTTTTCTTTATTTTTTAGTGCATGGAAATTTGAAAATGTGCCGCTGAGAAAAGCTTTCACGAGATTATTTTTGCCAGTTAGATTTTTTTCGCTCAATAAACTGATGTAATAACTATCAAACCACATCGGTTTAATTTTTTTTATTGGGAAGTTATGTTTTGTCAAAAGCAGCTTCATGCTTTTTGGTGAGAAATGATATAAGTGGCGTGGCACATCATAAGCAGCCCAGCCTTCCGTATATTCTGTTGCGTCGAAACTGGTGTAGTTAGGAACGGCAATAATTAAACAGCCGTCTTTCTTCAACAACGAAAAAAACTGATCAATATAATTGTGTAACTGATGCACATGTTCTAAAACATGCCATAATGTTATCGCATCAAAAGACTCTTTTTCTAAGCCAAATAAATTTTCAGAAGGAAGCAGATCAATATTAAAATCTTTTTTTGCATTGGTTCTTGCTGTTTCATCAGGCTCAAGTGCTGTAACACACCAGCCATTTTTTTTCATGGTTGATGCAAATGCACCGGTGCCTGCACCAATATCAAGCAAATTTCCATTGCGTTTGCCGGTATATCGTTCAACAAGTTTTTTTTTTGAGTTTAATGTTATTGACCGAACAAAATGATATGCTTTGTTTACAAAACCTTTGTTTGTATTTGTATGAGAAATGTATTCTTCAGCTTTATAATAATTATCAATGTTATTTTCATCGGGAACATTTTGAGTGAATCGAAGTTTACAATTTTTGCATTCCCAAATTTCGAATTGCTGTTTACTTACCGTATTGTCAATTGCATTTAATACAAAAGCTATAGCTGTGCTTTTGCAAACCGGGCAATTGTTGTAATGAATTACATCACTCATATCAGCAAAGAAACATACAATATTTGTGAGTTTTAATTTTCGTGTTGCGGAAATAAATTGCAGGCTATAAACCGATTTATTAAAAAATCAGGATTTTTGTTTAAAATAACGCTATGAAAAAATTGACTGTATGTTTATGCTTTTTATTTCCTGTTTACCTGTTTGCACAAGATGCAACGGTAAAAAATTTACAGGCAGAAGCTAGTAAAACTATAACAAAAGATCCCAATGATACCATTCCGAAAACTTGGAAAACAGGAGGCTTAATTAGTATAAATCTTTCACAAGGCTCGTTAAGTAACTGGGCTGCGGGCGGTGATAAATTTTCTTTTTCAGGAAACACATTTATTAACCTGCATGCTTTTTACAAAAAAGATAAAGTTAGCTGGGACAATAATTTCGATTTTAATTTAGGTTATTTGCGAACTACGAGTTTAGGCACACGTAAAAGTGATGACCGTTTTGATCTTACATCAAAATATGGTTATGCATTAAATTCAAAGTGGGGTGTTGGTTTGCTTGGCGATCTTAAATCGCAGTTTTTTAAAGGTTATGCTTATCCTGATGCGAATACCAAAGTTTATACTTCTAATTTTTTTGCCCCTGCTTATATCATATTAAGCCCTGGTTTTGATTATCATCCTATAAAAAATTTCTCTGTCTTTTTTTCGCCTGTAACCGCAAGATGGGTTATTGTAAAAGATACGGCACTATCCACGCTGTACGGTGTTGAAGCCGGAAAGAAAAGCGATTTTCAATTTGGCGCGTATGCTACATTTAATTATACAGCCAGTGTTACAAAAACACTAACATACGCTGGAAGAATCGATTTGTATTCAAACTACAGGCACAATCCGCAGGATGTTGATTTTTATATGACAAATTTATTCGCCGTAAAAATTTCTAATGCACTCGCTGTTACATACAGCCTCACTTTAATTTACGATGATGATATAAGACAGTTTGGACCGAACGAAAATCAGCCTGCATTACAATTGCAATCATTATTTGGAGCAGGCTTGTTAGTAAAGTTTTAATCACATCATTATTAATTAATCTCATATAAATTTCTTAAGATTTTTTTATGTAAAATTTTTTTTGATTGTTACATCTTTGTAACAATCGCATACGGATGAAAATATTTTTTTCAATTGCATTCCTGTTGTTGTCAATTTTCGCGCTGTCACAAGATTCTACAATTGAAATTTTAAAAACCGAAGCAATACGGCCAATTACTATTTCTATTCCTGATTCAATAAAAAAGGATTGGATAAAAGGTGGTTTATTTAATTTGAATGTTGCGCAGGGTTCTTTAAAAAACTGGGCTGCCGGCGGAGACGATTTTTCACTTTCGTTCACGTTGTATACAAACGGTCATGCTTTTTATAAAAAAGGAAAAGTTACCTGGGAAAACAATGTTGATTTTAATTTAGGATATATTAATACGACAAGTTTGGGTTCAAGAAAGAATGATGACCGTTTTGATTTTTATTCTAAATATGGTTATGGTGTAAGTAAAACTGTTTCAGCATCTGCGCTGTTTGATTTGCGCACACAATTTTTTGATGGTTACACTTATCCGGATGGAATACATCCGCTGTTTGCATCAACAAGTTTTTCGCCGGCTTATGTGTTGTTAAGCCCGGGGTTTGATATAAGACCAATAAAAAATCTTTCTATATTTCTTTCGCCTATTACTTCAAGGTGGACAGTTGTGATGAACCCAACCCTTTCTAAGATTGGCGCGTATGGTGTTGATTCCGGCAAACACGCTATGGACCAGGTGGGCGCATTTGGAACTATAATGCTTAACTCTAAAGTAAATAAATTAATTACTTATACAGGAAGACTTGATTTGTTTTCAAACTATGAACATAATGCGCAGGATGTTGATTTATATATGACGAATTTATTTACGGCCAAGCTTGGTAAAATAATTACAGCAACATGGGATATTGATATGATTTATGATGATGATGTACGCATCTTCGGCCCAAATCATAATTCACCGCGCCTGCAATTAAAATCAATGATTGGTGTAGGAATTCTTATTAAAGTAGGAACGTGATGCAACTGCTAAATTTAAGTTCCATATTGAGGTCTGATATTGACCATTCACGATTCACGATTAACAGTTGACGTTTTAAATTTCATCATTCAAACCAAAAACAGGTTTTCTTGTTTGCCATTCGCCGTTTGTAAAATCAGGGATTTGTTGCAATGTTCCGCCTTCTGCAATTGATTTTTCGCTTAAAGGTGTAATCGAATACCATGTTGCAAGATCATATACATCCAAAGGAAAATCTATGTTACGTTTTACACATTCAATAAAAGCATTGTCAACAAAATAATCCATACCGCCATGCCCTGCACCTTCTGCCTTATCTGCATATTTTTTCCATAAGGGATGATCGTACTCATCCATATATTTTTTTGTGTTTTCCCATGTATGTTTTTCAGGACTTTTATCTTCAAAATAAATATACCCTGCATCAGGCTCGCCTGCAGCACGATCAAGCCATAAACCATTGGTGCCTTGCACACGAAAACCAAGATTGTATGGACGAGGTGAAGAAGTATCGTGCGTTAAAATAATTGTTTCGCCGTTTGTGGTTTGAATTTGTGTTGTAACTATATCGCCTTCTTTAAACTTCACTTTTGCATTAGGATTATTTTCTCCGCCTGAACCAGGATAATTTACAATGTATCTATGCAAACCTTTTGATTTTGTAGACACAGATGATAATGCTGTTAAACGATTACCACGATTAATATTTATCATAGTTGCAACCGGACCAAGACCATGCGTTGGATACAATTCACCATTGCGCGTAACATAGTGATTGGTTCTCCATTTTGCTTCGCTGTAGCCTTTCGCGCCAAACTCAACACCACTGTCATAAGGTGTTTTGCCATCATTAAATAATACGCCGCGCAAATCGTGCTGGTACCCTCCCTGTAAATGCAAAAGCTCGCCAAACATTCCCTGCTGCACCATGTTCATTACAGCCATTACATCCCTGCGGTAACAAACATTTTCCATCATCATTAAAGGTACTTTTGTTTGCTCGTGTGCACTCACTACATCAAAACAATCCTGCAATTTTATAGCGCCGCAAACTTCTACGCCCACACGCTTGCCTGCATGCATTGCATCAATTGCCTGCTCAATATGCCACTCCCACGGAGATGCTATTATTACGGCATCCACATCATCACGCTTTAATAAATTACGATAATCATAATTACCGTTTGTATATTCTGCGGGCGCTTTTTTATTGTATTGTGATACTAATTTTTGAGCATTCGACATCATGCCTTTATCAGGATCCGCCATCGCTACCACTTCAACATCATTACGTTTTAAAAATTCTTCGAGATGAGATTGTCCGCGTAAACCGGTTCCAATCATTCCAACGCTTACCACATCTTTTTTAGGTGAAGCAAATATTTGAAGCGGCGCATGAATAGCAGAAACAGCAATGCCTGAAGCGGTAACATCTTTTACAAATTGACGGCGGGAGTAAGTTGTTTTCATTCTGATGATTTAAAAAATTATTTTTAAAATTATTATTGATTGAGTTTACCTGGAATTTTTTTCTGCGATTAATATAAGCACTGTTGTAAAAGTGAGTAAAAGTTTGTTTTGTTACAAGGCAAAACTTTTTTTATTTTTTTCGATTTTAAAAATGAATTACTTTAGTAGTCCCCCAAAAATTATCCTCTTCCCCTCTGAAACAGTTACTGGCTTTGGTAAAACAATTTGTATGAAGCAAAGTTTTAAGTAATAATTATTGAACAGCGATATGCATGCATTGAGAAATGCTAACCGTGCATGCTCCGTAGCAGTTTTGTCGACGAATTATAAAGCACGAAGTAATTAGAACCTGTGGCATAAGGTGCTATGCGAAACTGATTGTGAACACATCTCATACATAAATTCTTCAACACTTACTTCTAAAAAACAATTTTATTTAACTAAAAACAATTTTATGAAAGCAAAACTCTACGCAGCATTCATTGTTGCATCAGGTATTGTATGCACCACGCTGCAAGCACAAACAAACACATTTCCCACAAGTGGTTCTGTAGGCATTGGTACTACTACACCAGACCCTTCCGCAAAGCTTGAGATCAGGACAACCAATAAAGGATTCTTAATGCCACGCTTAACACAGGCACAGCGCAATGCCATTGCATCGCCGGCCAATGGCTTGCTCATTTATCAAACAGATAACAACCCCGGCTTTTATTACTACAATGGTTCAGCATGGGGTAACGCGTCCTATTGGAAAACGAATGGTGCCGGAACTTATGTTTATTATAATAAGGGTAATGTTGGCATTGGTACAGGAAATCCTCACGCAAGGTTGCAGGTAACAAGCGGCACTACCACAAGTCTTTCTGGCGGAGGGTACGTGGTGATAGGTGATACAAACAGCTACAATATATCAATGGACAAATACTTCATTCAGGGCAGATATAATAACAGCGCCGGGTATCTTTATCTAAACTATTTTGGTGGTTATACTTACTTAGGACCAAGTGGCTCTGTATATATAGATAATGGGGGTAACCTTAACGCATATCATCCGGCTGGCATTAATGGAAGTTATAGTTCAAGCTATGCACTTAATGTAAATGCCAACAGTGGCATTTCAGGAATACAGGTTACCGATCCAGTTGATAATACCGGCATTTTGCTTACTAAGTCCGGATTAAATTATGGTCTGTATATAGCTAAAACAAGTACTTCAAGCGGTGTTGAAACCATCAATAGCTCGAATGCTGGCTTCGGCGCAGGCATTTATGCAAGTAGCGTAAACGGCAACGGCGTTTATGGCTACAACAGTGGCGGTAATGCAGCCGGCGTTTACGGATATTCTACAGGCGGCACCGGAAGTGTTGGTGTAACCGGTTATTGTGCAGGTGTTGGTTATGGCATGTCTGCATATGGCACAAGCGGTTCTGGTATTTATGCAACTTCAACCAATAATTATGCAGGATATTTTGCAGGAGATATTTTAGCAACTAGTTATGTAACATCTGACCAGAAATTAAAACAAAATATAAAAGATGTAGCAAGTGCATTGGATATAATCAATCAATTGCATCCAAAATTATATACTTTCAGAAACGATGGCGATTATAAACTAATGAATTTACCAAAGGGTCTTCATTATGGTTTAATTGCACAGGATGTAGAAAAGGTATTGCCGAACATTGTAAAAGATTCAAAGTTTGAAACAGCTTTGGCAACGCCGCCTGCTTTGCCAACAGGTAAAGAAGGAACGCAGCCTGCAAAAGTAAAGTCTGACGAAATAGATTTTAAAGCCGTTAATTACACTGAACTTATTCCGCTACTTATTAAAGGCATGCAGGAACAACAGCAGGAAATTAATGCGTTAAAACAACAGATCGCAACTTTAACCGGCAACACAAGCGCAGATGCATCTTCTGCAAACGTAGCGATGTTAACTTCAGCAGCGTTGTTTCAAAACGCACCCAATCCTTATAAAAACAATACAACTATTCAATACAATTTGCCTGCAAAATTTTCTTCAGCGCAAATAGTGGTTACAGATAATTCAGGAAAAACTTTAAAGCAAATAAATATTTCCGGCGCCGGAAAAGGTTCTATAAATATTAATGCTTCTACATTAGCAGCAGGCACATATAATTATTCTTTAATGATAGATGGAAGATTGATTGATACAAAACAAATGGTACTAACAAAATAAGTATTGATTAATTAATTTTTCTAAAAAGGCACTTATTATAAGTGCCTTTTTCTTTGAAGAACTTTTGTTAAACATTTCCATACATAATCTGGCAAAATGTTAAGAATTAACTTTGCCAAAATCTATTAAATGAAAAAATGTGCAACACTGTTTACAACTTTATTGTTTTTAATTACAATTTTTTCATGCAACACAAAGCCTGCAAAAACTGAAAACACAACAACCTATAAAAGCAAAAACACCGACTCCTTCAATGTTGCTTTTGATAGTGTGTTAAATGAATACGACCAATTAAGAAATGCATTTATTAACTGGGATACAGTTGCTGCCGATAAAGCCGCACTAAATTTGGAACGATTAGTAATCTATGTTCCGTATGAACAATTGAATGATGAAGCAATGGCAACAAAGGCAAACAGCATTGCGCAAAATGCTGCGGCATCCGCAGAAAATATCTTAACGCAAGATTCGATAACCAGCAAGCGAAGAATGTTTTATACACTATCCGAAAGCCTTTACAATTTAGCAAAGACTGTTGGTTATGATAAAGCAATTATTTATCACAAAAAATGCCCGATGGCTTTTAACGGCGATCAGGAAGGTTGGTGGTTTTCAGAATCAAGAAAAATTGATAATCCATATTTCGGCAAGTTTCATCCTAAATACAAAAATGCCATGCTCGATTGTGGCAGCGTTGAAGATTCTATAAATAATATTCACTAAGATACTTCTGCTTAACACAAATGTTTAAAGCAATAAAATACTTTGTTTTGATTATTGCGGTGTTTGCAAGTGCTCAAACATTTGCACAGGAAAAGTTTACATTAAAAGGTTATATAAAAGATTCAGCAAGCGGCGAAACACTTATTGGCGCAAGTATTTTAATCAACAATGAAAACCGTGGTGTAACCACAAATCAATATGGCTATTTTTCGCTAACACTTCCGCAGGGCAATTATCAAATACTCATTTCTTATGTTGGTTATGCGCCACGAATAATGAATATAGATTTCAACAGTAATATGTCAAAAGATATTTTGCTTGTTCCCATTTCATCAACCATAAGTAATGTAACTGTTACTGCACAAAAAAGATTGAACAATGTAAAGAGCGCGCAAATGGGTCAGGTTGATTTAAGCATTGCAACCGTAAAATCTTTACCATCATTTTTAGGCGAAACAGATATTTTAAAAACATTGCAACTATTGCCCGGTGTTCGTAATGCCGGCGAAGGTAATTCTGGTTTTTATGTGCGTGGCGGCGGCCCAGATCAAAATTTGATATTACTTGATGAAGCGGTAGTTTATAACACAGGTCATTTATTTGGCTTCTTTTCTGTTTTTAATTCTGATGCCATAAAAAATCTTACACTTATTAAAGGTGGTATGCCGGCACAATATGGCGGTCGCTTATCATCTGTAATTGATATTGCAATGAAAGAAGGGAATGTAAACAAAACGCAAGTTGATGCAGGCATTGGTTTAATTGCTTCAAGGTTTTCTATACAAGGTCCAATAGTAAAAGACAAAGCATCTTACATTATCTCCGCAAGAAGAACATATGTTGATCTTTTAATAAAACCATTTATTAAAAAGAGCAGCAGCTTTTATGGCTCCGGTTATTATTTCTATGATCTGAATGCAAAAATGAATTACCAGGTTTCAAATAATGATCATCTTTATTTAAGCGGCTATTTTGGAAGAGATAAATTTGATTTTAATAATAGTCGCCGTTCATTCAGCACAAGCATTCCATGGGGAAATTCAACAGCAACTTTCAGGTGGAATCATGCTTACAATAAAAAACTTTTTTCCAATCTTTCATTAATATATAATGATTATAAGTTTGATTTTTTAGGAAAGCAGGATAATTTAAATCTTGATCTTTCATCAGGCATAAAAGATTACAATGCAAAATTTGATGTTGATTATTTTGCATCTACTTCACACAAAGTAAAATTTGGAGCGGAATATATTTATCACACTTTTTATCCGAGTGTTGTAAGTGGCAACCAGGATTCTGTTGTATTTCATCCCGCAAACATTCAAAAAAAATATGCGAATGAGTATGGCATTTATATACAAGATGATTGGGATGTTAGCAATCGCATCAAAATAAATTATGGTGTTCGTTACAGCATGTTTCAGCAAGTTGGTCCTTACACAAAATATACAGAAGATGCAAACGGCAATAAATTAGACAGCAGTTTTTATGGTGCAGGCAAACCAATAAAAACATACGGCGGTCTTGAACCGCGTTTCACTATTCGTTACACATTAAATAACAGCAGTTCTGTTAAAGCATCTGTTACAAGAAATCTTCAGTACATACATCTTGTAAGCAATGCTGGCACAACATTACCAACAGATATTTGGGTGCCTTCAACTTATCGCGTAAAACCACAGGATGGTTTGCTGTATGCAGCGGGATACTTCAAAAATTTTCAAAACAACATGTTTGAAACATCGCTTGAATTGTATTATAAAACCATGCATCATCAAATAGAATATGAAGAAGGTTATACACCATCGTTAAGCGATCCTGAAGAAAGTTTTGTTTTTGGAAAAGGCTGGAGTTATGGCAGCGAATTATTTATAAATAAAGTAAGAGGAAAATTAACGGGTTGGATTGGCTATACACTTTCGTGGACGTGGAGAAAATTTCCTGACTTGAATGATGGCGAAAAATACCCCAGCAAATACGATCGCCGTCATGATCTTTCTGTTGTTGGTATTTATGAATTATCACCCAGGTGGAAACTATCATCAACATTTATTTTTGGAACAGGTAATGCGATTTCTTTACCTGAACGTTTTTATTTTATTGATGGCGTGTTAACGCAGGAGTACAGTCGCATTAATGCTTATCGCATGAAGCCTTATCATCGTCTCGATATTGCAGCTACTTATATACCTCAGCATAAAAAACCGAAAAGATTTTCTGATGAATGGGTGTTTAGTATTTACAATGTTTATAGCCGTGAAAATCCTTACTTCTATTATTTTGACCAGGAAGGTGGCGTTGATAATGGTACTTTAAAAGTAACTGCAAAACAGGTTTCACTTTTTCCCATCATTCCAACGGTAACATGGAATGTGCATTTTTAACTTTTGCGTTGATAAATAAAATAGTGGCGAAGTGATTGCACTACATCCTGAAAATAATTTTATGGAAAACACTAAAGTTAAAGACAGCGAGCCAACACCTGAAAATATTAAATCAGCGAGTAAAGGATACAATCCTGCAAACAGAGATTTTCAACGCACGGAAAATGAAACAGACGATGTATCAAAATCTGAAAAAGAAGAAATGGAAAAAAGAAAAGAACGATTAGAACGAGGCAGTACAACACCTAACAAAAACAGGATAAGCTAAATTAAAAGGTCACAGCACATTGTGACCTTTTTTAATGAGCTGTTTAAGCAGCAACCCATAATTGAGCAGTTGGCAATTCTGCTAACGAAAACCCTTTACATTCGCCCGGCATAACAACACTCACCGCGTCTGTAATAACTTGAACCATTTTTTGATCGCTTACTATAGCAATCTTATGCCAGTTGGAAAAATATTTCAAACCTGCTTTCAGATCATCAACCCAGGCACCCGGAGTATAGTTCCCTACACTTGTTTCAAGTACCATAAGCAAGTTCATTTTTTCAAACTTTTTGTGTACCGATTCCAAAGCAGGAAAAACAATTTTTTCATAATCGTCTTTTGTTACCTGCTGTATGGCGCGAATGCCAATCACGTTTTCCGGTAACCCTTCTATTAGTTGTAACATTAATTTCTATTTAATTTTTATCAGGATTTTTTTGAACTTTTCTTCGCTGATTTTTTTGCTGACTTCTTTGTCGCGGATTTCTTAGCTGACTTTTTTGTTAAAGATTTTTTGGCTGATTTCTTTGTTGAAGATTTCTTCGCGCTTTTTTTAGAAGCAGATTTTTTAGGAACCTTTCCACCTGCTTTTCTTGCTTCAGACAAACCAATGGCAATTGCCTGTTTTCTGTTAGTTACTTTTTTACCGCTTCTTCCGCTTTTTAATTTTCCTTCCTTCATTTCATCCATGCTCTTCTTTACTTTTTGCCGAGATTTTTTTCCATACTTTGCCATGATGATTGATTTTAATGGTTAATAATAAATAAGCATACAAAATTTTTGCCATGTATTATTGCATAGAATGAAATCGCTTTTCTGCTTGTCTATTCTCAGTTAATTTGCATCCAATGTTTCAATCAAAAAAAAATATTATTGTTGGAAGAAATCCTGTTGTTGAAGCTTTAAAACAACAAGCAGGTATTGATAAAATTTTATTGTTTAAAAATGCTTCGGGTGATGTGATAAATGAAATTCGCAAACTTGCTAAAGAACAAAATATTCCTGTGCAATATGTGCCGAATGAAAAACTGAACAGCTTAACCAACATCAATCACCAGGGAATTATTGCATATCGTTCTTCTGTTCAATATCAGGATGTACAG
>JBEHXR010000035.1:0-16746 GCA_048498595.1 Bacteroidota bacterium | reverse complement strand
AAAGATGATGAACCTGCACTGTGTGCAAAAGTTGCAAAACTTACAGATGATTTATTAGAGTTTGCTGAAGATGCAAAAGATGTTGTGATACTTGATGAAAACGACAAGCCATTATTGCAAGGCGATATTAAACGTAGATTTTTTGAGGCATCATGGATGCATAAATACAAAGGCAAATATTATTTTTCTTATTCAACCGGTGAAACACATTTCATTTGTTATGCCATTGCTGACAATCCCTACGGACCTTTTAAATATGCAGGGAAAATTTTAGAACCAGTTGTTGGCTGGACGTCACATCACTCAATTGTTGAATTCAACAATGAGTGGTATTTATTTTATCACGACAGCAGTTTAAGCAAAGGCGTAACACATCTGCGCAGTATAAAAGTTACAAAGCTTGAATATGATGAAAATGGTTTTATAAAAACAATTAAACCTTATAATGATTTAAAAGTAACATCTCAATAAATGAAGATTTTTATCAAAGGAATAACGAGCTGCATTCTATCGGTTATAGCTTCATTCTCTTATGCACAAATAAAACTTCCACAAATTATTTGCGACAGTATGATTCTTCAGCGCGATGCAAAAATTAATATTTGGGGCTGGGCATCGAAAGGCGAAAAAGTAAACATACAATTCAACAACAAAACATATCGAACAACAACAAATGACAGCGGTAAATGGTTACTTCAATTACAATCAACGAAAGCCGGCGGACCTTATTCAATGGAAATATCAGGCAAAAATAAAATTGTATTGCATGATATATTGATTGGTGATGTTTGGGTTTGTGCAGGTCAATCGAACATGGAACATCAAATGAAATTACATGCAATAAATTATGCTAATGAAATTGCTGAAGCCAACAATGCTGAGATACGACAATTTAAAATTCCGAACATAACAAACTTAATAAGTCCGCAAGATGATTTGAATGGTGGTTCCTGGAAATGGGCTGACTCATCCAACGTAAAAGATTTTTCTGCTGTTGCATATTTTTTTGCAAAGGCTTTGTATAAAAAATATCATGTTCCCATCGGCATTATTAATGCAAGCTGGGGCGGCATTCCTATTGAAGCGATGATGAGCGAAGAAAGTTTGCAACCGTTTCCAAACATTCTTGCAACAATTGAAAAAAATAAAGACACGGCTTATGTAAATGATGTGAATCGCAAAGCATTTTCGCAAATGCAATCAATGCCAAAACCTGATGATAAAGGCATCACTGAAAAATGGTACGATACATCTTATCAACCCAAAGAATGGCGGCGCATTGCCGTGCCGGGTTATTGGGAGGATCAGGGTGTGAGAGATTTAGATGGCATTGTTTGGTATAGAAAAGAAATTGATGTACCTGCGTCAATGGTGAATGTTGCTGCGAAAATTTTTTTAGGAAGAATAGTTGATGCTGATGAAGTTTATATTAATGGTGTGAAGGTTGGAGCAACAGGTTATTTATATCCGCAAAGAAGATATTATATAAGCGCTAATATATTAAAGCCCGGCAAAAATTTAATTATTGTGCGTGTTACAAATTATAACAGCAAAGGTGGGTTTGTTCCGGATAAACCTTATGAATTAATTGCAGGCAATGATACAATTAGTTTAGTTGGTTATTGGCAGTACAAAGTTGGTGCTGTGTTCACACCGCATGACTTGCCAAAAACAATTGCCTTGCAAAATCAACCAACAGCTTTATACAATTCGATGATTGCGCCGATTGTTGATTATACTATCAAAGGGTTTACGTGGTACCAGGGTGAATCAAACACAGGTCGTGCCGATGAATATGCAAAGCTGCAACCTGCAATGATCACTGATTGGCGCAGCAAATGGAACGAAGGTGATCTGCCTTTTTTATTTGTTCAGTTACCTGGCTTCATGGATTACACATACTCGCCAACTGAAAGTGAGTGGGCTGCATTTAGAGAAGCACAGGCTAAATCTTTATCGTTGCCGAATACAGGAATGGCTGTTGCCATTGATATTGGCGAATGGAATGATATTCATCCTGATGATAAAAAAGATGTTGGTGATCGCCTTGCGTTGGCTGCTGAAAAAATTGCTTACAATGAAAACATTGTTTATTCAGGACCAACCTATCAATCGCAAAAAATTGAGGGCAATAAAATCATTTTATCGTTTACAAATGTTGGAAGCGGTTTATTTTTTAAAGACTCTTCTTACATCTCTCCCACACCGGGGGAGGCGGAGGGGGCTCTTGCCATTGCAGGCGATGATAAAATATTTGTGTGGGCAAATGCAACAATCGATGGAAATAAAATAATTGTATCAAGTGATGAAGTGCCCTCGCCAAAATATGTGCGTTATGCATGGGCTGATGACCCGCCGCATCCCAATTTAATAAACAAAGAAGGTTTGCCCGCAGCGCCTTTTAGAACGGATGAATAATCAGGCTTAATCTCTATCCTAAAACAAATAACAAACATGCAAGCAATATGAAACATTTACTTTTTCTTTTTACACTTTTATGTAGTTCAACAATTTTTTCGCAAGCCATAGAAAAGCAAGCCCCGCAAGGTTTTGATTCAATGCAAACAAATATTCCGCACGGAAAAATTGATACTATTAGTTATCATTCAACAACCGTTGGCACCACAAGAAGAAGTTTAATTTATACACCACCGGGTTATAGTAAAAAGAAAAAATATCCCGTGTTGTATTTATTGCATGGCATTGGCGGCGATGAAAAGGAATGGTTGAATGGCGGCCATCCTGAAATTATTTTAGACAATTTATATGCGCAGGGCAAAGTTGAACCGATGATTGTTGTTATGCCAAATGGAAGAGCAATGAAAGATGACCGTGCGACAGGAAATATTTTCGACAGCGCTAAAGTTGCAGCGTTTGCCACATTTGAAAAAGATTTGCTAAACGATCTTATTCCTTACATCGAAAAACATTATCCTGTTTATACTGACAGAGAACATCGTGCAATTGCAGGTTTATCAATGGGTGGCGGACAGTCATTAAATTTTGGTCTGGGCAATCTTGATAAGTTCGCATGGATCGGTGCTTTCAGTGCTGCTCCAAATACAAAATCACCTGAACAATTAGTGCCTGATCCGGAGAAAGCAAGAGACCACATAAAACTGCTTTGGATTAGTTGCGGTGATGCTGATGGTTTGATTGGTTTTAGTAAACGCACACACGATTATCTTGTTGAACATAACGTGCCGCATATATTTTACATCATGCCAGGAATACATGATTTTAAAGTGTGGAAGAACAGTTTGTACATGTTCTCGCAACTTATTTTCAAACCTGTTGATGTTTCAAAATTTAATCAATATAGTTTGGTGGGAATACCTGCATCAACAAATATTCGCAATGCAAAGTATCCGCAAATATTACCTGACAGCCGTGTCATCTTTCGCATAAAAGCACCTGATGCACAAAAAGTGCAAATTGATTTAGGAAAGAAATATGACACGCAAAAAGATACAGGCGGTTATTGGATGGTGACCACAGATTCCATCAGCGAAGGCTTTCATTATTATTCTTTAATTATTGATGGCGTTGCCGTTGCAGATCCTTCAAGCGAAACATTTTATGGTATGGGCAGAGAAGCAAGCGGTATTGAAATTCCGTTTGCAGGCGATGCATATTATGCATTGAAAGATGTGCCGCATGGTGACATCCGCATTGAAAATTATTTCTCAACTGTAACACGTTCATGGCGCGAAATGTATGTTTATACACCGCCGGGTTATGATGCAGCTATCAATCAAAAATATCCTGTGTTATATATTTTGCACGGTGGCGGTGAAGATGAAAGAGGTTGGGCAATGCAAGGCAAAGCGAATTTAATTTTGGATAATCTTATCGCTGAAGGCAAAGCAAAACCAATGCTGATTGTGATGCCCGATGCAAATATTGGAATGGGCGGTTTTAGTGCAGCCGGCATTGAAAGCTCAATGAAAATGTTTGAAGCTGAGATGAAGCAATCCATCATCCCTTTTGTTGAAAAAAATTATCGTGCATTAACTGATGCAAAAAATCGTGCACTGGCTGGCTTATCGCTTGGCGGAATTCACACATTATATACCGGCGTGAACAACACTGATATGTTTTCTTATCTGGGCGTGTTTAGTTCAGGGTGGATTGTACCGATGATGAACAGTACTGCCGATGCACAATATGCTTTCATGAAAGCGAATGCTGATAAAATCAATAACAACTTAAAACTGTTTTGGCTTTCGCAAGGAGGCAAAGATGATATCGCTTATAAGAATGGCCAAATCATGCTTGGCAAATTAGATGAACTAAAAATAAAGCATACTTATTACCAATATCCCGGCGGGCATACGTGGCCTGTGTGGAGAAATGACTTATACAATTTTGCGCCGTTGTTGTTTAAAAATTAATAAGAGAAATTAAAGTATAAGATATCATCATGAAAAAACTTTTGCTTGCTTCAATTGCTGTTGCGTTAGTGAATTTGTCTTTTGCGCAAGACACAATCATCAACGGAATTAAGTATCCAAAGCCCGTAAATTTTACAGCGCAGCAAAATCAGGAAAACATGATGCAGCAACTTGGCATCACAAAATTGCGACCGGGTCCGAGCGGAAATGAATCAGCGCCTAATCATGCGAACTATGATACAACAAAAGCAGATCCTTGTCCGCAATTGCCGGATATTCTTACTTTAAAAAAGGGAAAAAAAGTTACTACTGCTGATACGTGGTTTAAAGAACGCCGCCCAGAAATTATAGAAGATTATGAACGCGAAGTATACGGCAGAATTCCGAAAGATGTGCCTAAAGTTACATGGACAGTTAAGGTAACCGATCGTGAATTTATTTTTCCGGGGTTTATACCGGTTGTTGCCAAACAAATTGTTGGTCATGTTGATAACAGCGCTTACCCGTTGATCAATGTTGATATTAAAATGATGCTGGTAATTCCAATGAATGTAAAAGGTCCGGTGCCGGTGTTGATGATGTTTGGCCAGCCATCTTTCCCCGCGCCTGCACAGCCATCAGCAGATGACATGGAAACATTGAATGCAACGTTTAAAGACCTGATGATAAAAACAAATCCTTCAGTAAAAAATATTTTCGATAAGTATCCCGCTTACTCGCCCATCACAAAACTAAGCTTCAATTTTTTTGCACCGCCGCCTGTTGGTGACGCACCACCAACAGAACAATTGTTGGCTGCAGGTTGGGGTTATTGTACAATTGATCCAACAAGTGTGCAGGCTGATAATGGTGATGGATTAACGAAAGGAATTATTGGTTTGGTAAATAAAGGTCAGCCACGTAAACCCGATGATTGGGGCGCATTAAGAGCATGGAGTTGGGGCGCTGCAAGAGCATTGGATTATTTGGAAACAGATAGTTTGGTGGATGCAAAAAAAGTAGGCATTGAAGGTGTATCAAGATATGGAAAAGCTGCATTAATAACACTTGCTTTTGAACCACGTTTTGCAATAGCATTGGTTGGTTCGCCGGGCAAAGGCGGCGCAACTTTATTAAGAAGAAACTTTGGTGAAGCCGTTGAAAGCCTTACTGGTGGCGAATTCTATTGGATGGATGGAAATTTTTTAAAGTATGGTGCTGATGAATCGAAGTTTGGAAAACTGACTGGCTGCGATTTGCCTGTTGACGCTCATGAATTGATTGCATTGTGTGCACCGCGACCAATGTTTTTGAGTTATGGTGTTCCTGAAAAAGGTGACGCTAACTGGCTCGATCATCGTGGCAGTTATAAAGCAATTGTTGCTGCGGGCACAGTATATAAATTGCTTGGCGTAAAAGATTTGGGTGTATCAAATGATTATATGAAAGAATACATGCCACCAGTGAATGTTGGTTTGTTAGACGGTGAGCTTGCATGGCGGCAACATGATGGCGGGCACACCGATGCACCAAATTTCAAATACTTTATTCCGTGGGCAAATAAGATGTTGGGTTATGAAAAGAAAACACAATAGTTGTCTGAACCGGGATTTGGGTAGATTAGATGATTTGCAAGATCTATTGAACAACGAAGACACAAAGACAATAAGTTCACAAGACTTGGTGTTGCTTTGTTCTCTTGGCGTCTTTGTGGTTCATTTAATTTCATATTTAGAACTTATAATAATTCATCGATGAAAAAACTATTGTTCATTATTCATTGTTCGTTACTCACTATTATTTTAAACGCGCAAACTTCTGCAACATGGAACGGAAAATCATGTGCTGTTGTGCTTACGTATGATGATGGTTTGAACATTGATCTCACCAATGTTATTCCCGCATTAGATTCGGTTGGATTGAAAGGAACATTTTATATCTCTGATTATTTTGATGGCTTGAAGGACCAGATCTTTAAATGGAGAAAAGCTGCAGCAGAAGGGTATGAGTTAGGCAATCATACAGTTTGGCATCCATGCGAAGGCGGAAGGCCGGGAAGAGAATTTGTAAAACCTGATGTTGATTTAAATAATTATACAGTTGCACGCATGGTAAGAGAGATACAAACTATGAACAATACGCTCGAAGCTATTGATGGAAAAACAGAAAGAACATTTGCTTATCCATGTGGTGATATGAAAATTCATGATACCGTTTATCTCGATGGATTAAAAAATGAGTTTATTGCTGCAAGAGGTGTAACGTCTGCAATGCAAACAATAGATAAGGTTGATTTATATAATATAGATTGTTATGGCATTAACGGTGAAACAGGACAACAATTAATTGATTTGGTAAAACAAGCTATGCAAACACATACGTTGTTGGTTTTTCTTTTTCATGGTGTGGGTGGTGAACATAGTTTAAATGTTTCATTAGAAGCGCACAGTGCGTTGTTACATTTCCTTCAACAAAATGAAAAAGAAATTTGGGTAGCACCAATGATTGATGTGGCGAAATACATTAAGCAATATCAGCAGAAGAAATGATAGTGTTCACGAAATCCACTAACCCAAGCCTTCAAGCTTGGGAAATACAGCGTTAGGTGTTTGCAGGCTTTAGCCTAAGCCTTAGTGCATGACCATCACTTTGGCTAAAGCCAATTGTTTTATTCTTGCATCCCAACGCTAAAGCATTGGGTTAAAAATATAGTTATGAAAAAAATTTTGTTTTCGTTTTTGTTCCTGGTAGCAACAACTTCCTTTTCTCAAAGCAATAATCATCTGAAACTTTGGTACAACAAACCATCAGGCACAACATGGGAAAACGCTTTGCCAATTGGTAATGGAAAGTTAGGCGCTATGGTGTATGGCAATGTTGATACAGAAACTGTACAGTTGAATGAATGCACCGTTTGGAGCGGAAGCCCGAACAGGAATGATAATGACTTGTGTTTGGATTCTCTTGCTGAGATAAGACAATTAATATTTGATGGCAAACAAAAAGAAGCAGAGCAAATTGCAAACCGCGTGTTGATTACAAAAAACTCACACGGACAAATGTTTGAACCTGTTGGCAGCTTAAGATTGCTGTTTAACAAACCTGATAATTATAGCAACTATTACCGGGAGCTAGATATTAGTAAAGCTGTTCAAAAAACAACTTACACAATTAATGGCATAAAGTATACAAGAGAAATAATCGCATCATTTCCTGACCGTGTTATTGTAATGCATCTTACAGCCAGTAAACCTAACAGTATTTCATTTACAGCATTTTATTCAACACCACAACCAAAAGCAATTACAAAAGCATCATCGAATGAATTAATCATTGCAGGAACTACGATCGGTCATGAAACTGTTGAAGGAAAAATAAAATTTAAAGGCATTGCAAGGTTTAAACTAAATGGTGGCAACATCATTACCAACGATACATCACTTACAATTAAAAATGCAAATGAAGTGACGATCTATATTTCTATCGCTACCAATTTTAATAATTATCATGATATCAGCGGCGATGAAAATGCAAGAGCTGCATCTTATCTTAATAAAGCTTATTCAAAATCTTTTGCTGATATGTTGAAAGCGCACGTTGCAGCTTATCAAAAATATTTTGATCGTGTACAACTTGATCTTGGAACAACAGATGCGGACAAACTTCCAACAGACGAAAGATTAAAAAATTTTGATTCAACAAATGATCCTCAATTTGTAACGTTATATTTTCAATATGGAAGATATTTGTTGATTTCATCATCACAACCCGGCGGCCAGCCTGCAACCTTGCAAGGCATCTGGAATCATGAGCTATATCCGCCATGGGATAGCAAATACACCATCAATATAAACACAGAAATGAATTACTGGCCTGCTGAAAAAACCAATCTTTCTGAAACTGCAGCGCCGTTAATTAATATGGTAAAAGAGCTGGCCGTTACAGGCGAAAAAACTGCTCATGATATGTATGGAACACGTGGCTGGATGGCGCATCATAACACAGATATATGGCGCATTAACGGAGCAGTAGATGGCGCAGCCTGGGGATTATTTCCAAATGGTGGTGCATGGTTAAGCCAGTATTTATGGGAACATTATTTATATAACGGTGATAAAAATTATTTAGCATCAGTATATAATGTATTAAAAGGTGCGGCAATGTTTTATGATGATTATTTAATTAAACATCCAAAATATCATTGGCTTGTTGTGTGCCCGGATGAATCGCCTGAAAATGCGCCGGCAGCACACCAGGGTTCTCCTTTAGATGCAGGCGTAACCATGACAAATCAAATTGTGTTTGACGTGTTTTCAACAGCTATTGATGCGGCAAAAATTTTGAATAAAGATGCTGCATTTGCTGATACATTAAAACAAAAAAGAAGTCAGCTTGCGCCTATGCAAATTGGCAAGTTTGGGCAATTGCAGGAATGGTTAGATGATGTAGATGATCCAAAAGATCATCACCGCCACATATCGCATTTGTATGGTTTATTTCCTTCCAATCAAATTTCGCCGTATCGTACACCGCAGTTATATAGCGCTGCAAGAAACACATTGCTGCAGCGCGGCGATATTTCAACAGGTTGGAGCATGGGCTGGAAAGTAAACTGGTGGGCAAAAATGTTAGATGGTAATCATGCATATAAACTCATACAAAATCAATTAACACCTGTTGGAACCAACGAAGCCGGTGGCGGCACTTATAATAATTTGTTTGATGCACATCCGCCGTTTCAAATTGATGGCAACTTCGGTTGCACATCCGGCATTACAGAAATGCTGATGCAAAGCGAAGATGGCGATTTGAATTTATTACCTGCGTTGCCTGATGTTTGGAAAAGTGGAAGTATAACAGGCTTGCGTGCACGCGGTGGTTTTGAAATTACCGATATGGAATGGAAAGATGGAAGACTTATTAAAGCTGTTATCAAATCGAATCTTGGTGGCAATTTGCGTTTACGTGTTCCTGATGAAATGAAATTGAATGGTGGAGCCGGTTTAAAGGAAGCAAGCGGTGACAACTCAAACAGCTTTTATCAAACTGAAAAAATTGCTACGCCTATTATTTCAAGTAAAGCAACAATTACGTTACCTAAACTAAAACAAACATGGCTATACGATGTGCCGACTCTTGCCGGGAAAACATACACATTTTTTATAAAATAAAGATATAGCGATGAAAAAATTAGTCACACTTATAACGCTGCAAAACCTCAAGAAAAGAGACACAATCAACTATCATTAAAATAAAATTATACCATCAAATAAAGTTTCAAAAATGAACTTTAAACAAGCAATTCTTTTTAGAGTGGAGTCCTAATAGAAATGATAATAATTGCTTTAGATTTTTTGCCAGAAATAAGAAACTAAATTTTGCACGCAAACAAAAAAGGCAGAACAAATAGCGAATCGTGTTATTAACAAGGTTCAATGAATGAATCATGTACCTAACGTGTTCATCAAATTTTAATTTATTGTTTCTAAATATATATTGGGATAGTTCGAATCCCTCACTCTCCGCAAAGCAAAAAGCCGCAAACTTTGCGGCTTTCAAATTTTATAGAGATTTATTGTTTTTGCAAAACAAGCCGGAAATTGCCTTGATCTCCGTAATCAGGGTTATCTGAATATATATCTGCAAATATACTTATCACGCCCTGGCAGGGTAATACAATGTTGTTAGGACTTGGTACCGTTTGAATATAAAAATTTCCATACGGAGGTCCGTAATTTTCAAAATACTGGTTTTGTATTGATGTTATATTAGTAACAGGATCTACCTGAACTATTACAGGCTGACGATCCAATCCATTATATAAAAATGAAAAATGTGTATCATCGATCTTCGTTACCGGTACTACATCACCAGGATGATAATCTTGCCAGTCGTCTTCAACAACAACAAAGTTTCCCTGAAATACCGAAGGGTCGTAATTACAAAACACCCCATACTGAATTGTAAAAGGACGCAGATTAGGTAATGTATTTATATTAGGATCGTAATTAGGATTTCCATCAGCAGGGAAAGCTTCGATCTTTTGACCGCTCGGAAGCGTTACATCTGCGCCTATATCAAAAAAGTCTGTTGACTCGATAGGTGAATTAAAAAGCTTTTCTAACTGATCTCCCGTAACTGTAACAGTAGCCGGGAGAGAGGTAATATCAGTCTGCAAAACCTGTATCTTGCTGTTATCTCCATCTTTTCTTACAACAACATCAAAACTTTTGTAAGAATGATCGGTGGTGTAATATTGATTCAGGATAACCTTACCTGTAAATGAGTTTGGATCTTGCCCAGATATAGTTAAATCAGCAGATGAATCAAACGAAAATTGCGGTATTGGTGCCCGCGCTAAATTTGAAGGCAACTCAGGAGCATCTGTTTTTCTGCACGCGGTAAAAAAAACCAGTGCTGCAAAAAAACTATAAATTATTCTTGTTCTCATATCTTAATTTTTATTTTTTATTAATGCATCCAAAAAATCTTTGATGCAGATAAATCGGTTTTTTGATGTGGTGCATTTGGATTTGTTTCCAGTTCCGTTTGATACCATGGCAATGAATTAGGATAATTTTTGCCAAGCGTTACAGGAACCTTAGGCTGTGCGCCGGGATGAATAACAGGGTCTCCATTTATTGGTGGCTGTACAAATCCGCCTGGTGCCATGCTGGGATTGTTAGGATCGAATAAAACAGGATAGCCGGTGCGCCTGTAATCTGTATAGGCATCTACAGCAGAACCAAAACTTGATATCCATTTTTCAGTCATGATTATCTGCAGTTTTCTGTCAGCATTTCCTGCATCAAATTCATTTAAAACTGCATTGATGTAATTATTAACCGCTGTTGTTCCTGAAAGGGCCGGAACACTCTGCGAAGGTTTTACAAAATTATTTATTACATAATCTACCTGGTTAAAAGATTCCTGCATTGCTTGTTGTAAAACAGATCTTTCATCGCCGGTTATAACACCGGCATGAATTAATTCTGCTTTCAGGTATAACACATCAGCATAAGTAATAAAACGGTATGGTGCAGCACCTGTGCCGCTTGTGCCCGAAACTACCTGTGCATCGCCTTCATCGTACCTGCCACCTGCCGGATAAATGCCAAGCACCGTCATACTGTTCTGCTGGTTGTTATCTTTATTGGGACCTACTGAGCCAAAATAAATAGAAACAAAGGCGCTGTCACGATAATCGGTGGCGCTTTGTGCGGCACCGGTTTTAGTTAATTGATTATAGAAATAATAAGGAATGCGCGGATCAGTAATGCCTCTATTTACAGTTTGATTATAACCCTTTAATATTTCATAAAACCATGGAGAAATATATTCGTTGCGTTGCGTAGCATAATAATCTGAGAAGGCAGGGTTTCTATCATCCGTTGCGCCGTTGGTTCCATACGGAAGCAAAAAACTTTCATTCGTTGCACTAATAATATTGCCTGAACTTATAAGCTGCGATACATCATTTTTTACATCAGTTATTAATCTTTCCTGTGTATAAAGTTTTAATTTAATTGTGTTTGCCGCTTTTATCCATAACGATGGATCACCACCGTAAATAAGATCATCTGTTGATGGAACTTTAGCGTTTGTTGCAGAAGTATTGCTTAGATCTTTTATTGCATCATCAAGCAAAGCAAATAACTGCGGATAAATATCGGCGTCTTTATCAAACTTCGGGTAGGTTATTCCCGAATCCAGCTTGGAAGCTTCTGAAAAAGGTAGATCACCAAAAACATCCACAAACTGGCTGTATGCATAAGCCTTCAAAACTTTTGCAATACCCGCATAAATGGCATCGCCATTAGCGTCAGCTTTATTAATAATTACTTCAAGATTATTTGCCGTTCCCTGGTAAAAACTTAACCATGCTGCCTGAATGTCGAAGGAAGTACCGACAATTCCGTATTGATCTAACTCAGAACGCTGAATAGTTTGATGCATAAATACAGAACATATATCAGACAAGCCGCCGATAGATACTCCGCCTGGTACTCCCGCTCCAATACCGATAGTCGTAACGGCACCATTATCGATTGTAAGCGCATCACCTAAACTTTTTTCAGCTGTTGGCAATAATTGCTTTTCTGATATGATTGAAGGATTGGGATTATTAGGATCTGTATTTATGTTCAAACTTTTTTTGCATGAAGCAACAAGCATTACTGCAGGCAAAATATATTTCCATTTAAAAAATTTCATACAGTATTTTTATTTAAAAGGTTACATTAAGATTTACACCAAACCTGCGCGTTGTGGGCGCCGCAGAAAGTTCGATGCCTTGTGTTGTTGTTGCACCAAAGCTGTTTACCTCAGGATCGAAGTGTGTGTACTTTGGAAGATTTGGTGCAATAAACCAAAGATTTCTTCCGGATAAGCTCAGGGTTAATCCGCCTATTGGAAGATTTTTAAATAACGATTTTGGAAAATCATATCCCAGGGTTACTTCGCGCAAACGATAAACAGTAGCATCAAATATTTCAAATTCGCTTGCCGTATTAAAACCAAACGTTGCACCATTTGTTGGATTAGGCGAGAAGTATAAATCGTTTGACGTGATAGCTGTGTGATTGGGAATTTCTTTACCGTTACCCAGTAAAGGCTGACCGGTGTTTGGATCTGCATAAACACCCGGAATAATGAAAGTTGTTAACCTGTCTTTTGTATCATTTGTAACACCACGACCAAGCAAAGTGCTTACCGTTTCCGAATAGATATCACCACCTTTGGTCATATCAAACAACACACTTAATTCAAATCCTTTATAAGTAAATGTATTGGTAATGCCTAGTTTGAAATCTGGATTTGGATTACCAACATAAGCTTCATCGGTACCTACAATCATTCCGCCGGTTGCGGGATTTATAAGAAGATTACCTAAAGAATCCCTCAACACTTTTGTTCCTCTTAAATAACCAAACGGCAATCCGGGTTCGAGATACGGATTGATCGTATTTGCAAGAACACCATTTAACGCTAACCGGTCAACACCTTTTGTAAGCGCTTCAACAGTGTTTATATTTTTTGTAAATGCACCATGTATTTCCCATGTAAAATCTTTTGACCTTACAGGCACTATATTCAAATCTATTTCAACACCTTTATTACTGATCTTTCCATAATTGGTGTAATAACTTGCATAGCCGGATGATGGCGGCGTTGAAATGGGTGCAAGCAAGTTGGTTGAAATTTTATGATACCATGTGAAATCTAAATTTATTCTTTCTTTAAAAAAATCTAATTGAGTACCTAATTCAACTTCTCTTGAAAACTCTGGCTTTAAGTCAGGATTATTTTTCTGAGATGAAACTGCTGCAGTAGGTTGTCCAAGAAAATTAGAACCTAAAATAAATACATCTTCAAGCGAGTAAGGATCTGCATCTCTGCCCACTTTAGCCCAGCCTGCTCTTATTTTACCAAGCGTTAAAATGGAGCTATTCATTTTTAAAGCATCTGAAAAAACAAATGAACCGGAAACTGAAGGATAAAAATAACTTCTGTTATCAATCGGCAACGTAGAAGACCAATCGTTGCGGCCCGTAACATCAAGAAACGCATAATTTTTATAACTCAGCGAAGCATCACCATAAATACCCATTAATCTTCTTCTCTGAAACAGATCAAGATTAAAAATTTGTTGTGCCGTATTGCTTAAAGTATGAAGACCGCGCACAATGTATTGGTTGCCCGTAACCTGTTTCCTGGTTTCCGTTTGTTGATTCCAGTTATGACCAACAACACCTTTGAAAGAAAAATCGTCTGAGATTTTTGGTGTAAATGTGAGTGTGAGATTTGATTCAATTTCTTCAATGCGATAATCATCCGTTACGAGACTGCCCAAACCTTGTGCAGCTCTTGAACTTATTTCAGTTACTTCTCTCCTGTTTACGGTATTTACATTATCGCCAAGATTATAATCTACACGAACCCAATGATTCAAATTAAAGTCTGCATGAAAACCAGCTACAATTCTTTCATCATCTGTTGTTGCAGTATTGTATTGCGCTGACCAGCGTGGATTATCAAATTGACCGCCGCCATTGGGCGTAAGGTTGTTACCATCTTTATCCTGGTAAGGCAGATTAAGATCCCAGTTTCTTGCAAGGAAAAAGCTTCTTGCAAATTCTGATGCAGCACCGGTGACCTGGTTCTCGCCAAAAAAGCCTCCCAACTGTTTTGAATGTTCATAGCTTATATTTCCGCGAACATTTAATCCAAAATTCAATTTAGTTGATCCGCCTAATCCAATATTTGTTCTGTCGTAAGATGAATTAGGCACATAACCGCTTTGATTTAATTGCGATGCAGTTAAAGCAACAGAATTCTTATCATCGCCACCATTTACGCTGATGGAATTTTCGTAAACATTACCATTATTAAACAGATCTTTTACATTATTTGGATAGGGAGCATATGCAACATTCTGACCAAACAATTCCGGATAGGCAGCAAGATAGGTGGGCCAGGTTGGAATGGAATCGACGTTGCTTCCGTTTGGTGTGCCGAGACCCGCCGCATTATAATTCTGCCCGCCGCCCGGCGTTGTATTAAATGCAGGGCCCCAGGATCCGTTTGCATTTTGATATCTGAAATTTGTTCCTGCTCCAAAACTGTTTTGAAAAGAAGGGAAATTAGAAATTTGCTCAATTGAATAAGAGCTTCTGAAATTTATTTCCAACCCTTTCCTGTTCCTTGCGGCATTACCTGTTTTTGTTGTGATAATGATAACTCCATTCGATGCTCTTGAGCCGTATAATGCTGCTGCAGACGAACCCTTTAAAACATTTATTGTCGCAATATCATTTGGATCAAGATCTGAAATTCCGCTTCCGTAAGCAGAGCCGCCTACCGTTTGGTTATCGGTAGTTAATTGATTGTTGCTGAAAGGAACGCCATCAACAATAATTAATGGTTGATTGTCTCCAAAAAAAGATGAATTACCTCTAAGCTGAATGCGTGTTGCAGCGCCTGGTGTACCTTGTGAAGATCGTATATCAACCCCCGCTACTTTACCCTGCATGCTTTTCAGCATATCGGGCTCAGATTTTTGAATAAGGTTATCAGGATTTACTTTGCTTATGGCATAACCTAATGCTTTTTCAGAACGCGTAATTCCCACTGCCGTAACCACCACTTCATTAATAGTGTTTTCCTGCCGGCTTAGCGTTATATTAAAATTTGTTTGATCGCCAATGCTTACTTCCTGGTCGGCATAACCAATGTTTGAAATAACCAGGCTTTGATTTTTTTGCGCATTGATTGTAAAATTTCCGCTTTGATTTGTTACTGTTGCTTTTGATGTGCCTTTAATTTTTACAGTCGCGCCAACTAAAGGTGAACCATCAACTGCATCAGTTACTTTTCCTGTTATGTTTACGGTTTGTGCATTCGTTATAGCACAAAACAATAGCACAGAAATAACTGTACAGAATAATTTCATATTCTCATGTTTTGATGATAAATAAACGTTAATGACACCACCATCAAAACATTTGCTGTGTGTAAGCGATTACTAAAAAACCAAAGCAGGAAAATGAATAACTGAAATCGGAATTATGGGCGCTTAACAAAAAATACTTTATATCTTTTTTAAGATTTTAACCAAATTGATAAGCAAAAAAATATAAGACCATATGTCACATGGGATAACAAATCTGCTGGTACCAAAACGCTGTTATGAAGGTAAATGCGTCTTATGTTTCTCAACAACAAGCGAAGCCGTGCTAAACTTATAGTGAACCCATTGAAGGGCTAGGCACCTTGTACTCTTATTGTGCTCTACCTGTAGTCTCGCTCTGGGATTTCCCGTTCATCTTACGTTCATCCTTCGTTCATGTAGCGTCTTACAAAAAGAAAACGGGTAAGAATAATTATAATAATAGCAGTATTAAAAAAAGAATTTCAAGTTAAATAAAATCACTTATTTAATCAAGTATTTTACTATTCTGCCGCATAAATAAAAAATTTGCACATACCATTAATTAATAGCTTTTTTTAGATTTAACCGGAGTGATACAAGCACTTTATCTGATGCGATCATCAGTTTTAATTCATGACTTTGCGGGTAAATAAGCTGCAATCTTTTCGAAATATTATGCAGTATTACATTGCGCCCGTTTGTTAGTGAAGAAGTGTCTATTGGTTTGCTCCAGCTTAATTCAATATATAAAACATCCTGCTGCAAACGCACATTAAGATTTATTAATGCGTTGGGTAACGAATAGCTCAACACTTGTTTAAAGGCGTTTTCCACTAATGGCAATATGATGAATGGCGCAATTGTTTCATTATAAGAAATAACATTAATGGAAGTATCTACCTGTATCTTGTTACCTGCAATAAGTTTTTCGAGATAAATATA
>JBEHXR010000034.1:0-16998 GCA_048498595.1 Bacteroidota bacterium | reverse complement strand
GCAAATTTTTTGTAATGCAGGATTGGCTTTATCAACCTCATACCAAAGTAACACGCTTGCAACAAACAGCCCGAAGAAGTTAAGGAGTAATATTAATGATAATTTTGCAAATTGAAAGTTGTTGATTATTGCTGATACAATAGCTGCTATTATTAAACCGATGCCTGTTGCAATAATTACAGGTATCCGCAAATTTTTTCTGCGTTCAATTTTTCTAGCTTTTGCATAATCCGCCTCTCCTGAATTTTCATTTGCCTCTGCAAGCAATACAACATCACCAAACTCTTTTAAAAAATCAGATAAGTTTTTTGCTTTTGTTTTATCAAAGTCATCTAAATAAAAAACTTTTTTATCATCAACTTTTGTTATTAAAACAAAAGCATTGTCATTATTTTTTGTAAAAGCAATAAATGGTAAAGGCAATTCAGTTAATTTATCTGCTTCAATTTTTATGGCAGCATTTTCAACATGCCAGCTATTTAGTGCATCGCTAATGCTTAATATACTTGGATAATCAGGATGGTTTAATACAGTTTCATTAACTGTATAATCTGTAACTTTTACTTTCAGCTGTTTTAGTAACTGAATGGTTACAGTAACAGGATTTTCGTATTGGTTAAAAAGGGCAAACATATTTTCTCATTTCGGCAAACAGTTTCAGCATGGCTGAAATGAGAAAATGAAAATTAGAAGCATTATTTCAGCAAAACAAATTATACATTTCAAGTGCCACTTGAATTTTCGATTTAATTTTTATATTTATGCTTTCAATACTTAAACATCCGCCCATGTAAACTGCTAAACCTTTTTAATATGCACATAGGTAAAAGAATAAAAAAAATACGCATTTTAAGGCATCTTAAACAAAGTGCTGTAGCCAGAGCGTTAGGTATGAGTGTAACAGCCTACAGTGATATTGAAACCGAAAAAACTTCTAACGTTTCTATGCAGCGTATTGAACAAATAGCAAAAGTGTTACAAGTGCCGCCGGTTGAAATAATTTATACAGGTATAAGCAAAAACGAACTGCTTAAAAGAAACGAAGAATTAAAACAAGCGCTTGAAGAAAAAGAACAAGAGCTAAAACATTTGCGGGGGGTTTAAACTTGACAGGTTTCAGGGTTTATACTTTTTAGCTGCTGAAACTTAAAACCTGTCAGGTTGCGAACCAGTTGTTATAAATACTCAATCCAACAAATAACCAGAATATTATAGTTGGAACAATACTTCGTGAAGTGCTGCCAAATGCATAACCTATATAACAGGCTGCGGGAATCATGGCAATCAATATAGCTGATGGGTAGGCCATCTTAATAAAGAAAATTGCCGGTATAAAAAAGATTAAAAAAACAACAGCCAGCGTCCAGCTTTTGCGAACCTGTATCAGTTCCCTCTTTTCCGAATGCCGCACTATAAAAACTCCCCATACAGTAACAGCAGCAGCAATTACGAGTGTAATGATCGTTAAAGAAAATTGCGGTTTTGCTGTAAAATAAATATTGAATAATTGTTGCGGTAACGGCAATAGTTTAAGATTGCCGTTTAAAAATAAGATGCTGAGTAAAAAATAAAATGGCGTGATGATTCCAAACAATAAAATAAAAAATTCGTTTGCACGAAAGGGGCGAATAATTAAAAATGATAAAAGCACAATTACTGCCAGCGGCACCATTGCATAATATAAAATGATGGAAACGCCTGTTATTAAACCAATATTATAAATAGAAGATTTTGCATTGGGTGAATTGTACAAACGACAAACACCATAAAAAATCCATATAATAAAATTGCAGGAAAGTAGTGCTGCGGTAACCTGGTTAAAAACAGGCAGCAATGCCGATAATAATACAAATGCTAATGCAACTGTATAAGATTGGCGGGTAAGTAAGTTAAGATCATTCACTACAAAATTTAATTGCAATGCAATTAAAAAAATAAGCAGCACATAAATTACAGAAAGCGTGTAAGGCTGCAGGCTTGAAAACGGGCTAAGCAAATAATAAAAAAAACCTTCGTTTGCAGAAACATTTAGGTGCGGCGCATTGATAAGCGAATAAGCATGCAAGCCACAACAAACAATAATTAACCAAAAAACAGAAACGGCAGATTTGTCTTTAAAAAATGATACCACTTTAGTTTGTTAAGTGTAATAAACCTGTCAGGTTAGTTAAAATTCTATTTTGGCAAAGCAAAGATAATTTCTGTATTGACAGGGAATTAAAACTTCACGAAGGCTTACCTGTTTTGCATAACGTGGCATAAACTGATAGCCTCTATCTAATTCTTTAAAAGTAGGATTAAGCGTAACTTTTCCTGAAGGATCTATACTTTCTGATTGCAGCAACAAAGTTCTTTTTGTGAATTCGTTGAAAAGAAAGTTTACTTCGCCAGAAGTAATGTAAGTTCCATAACCAATAAAGTTATCTGTATAATCATCGTACTGCGATTTTGGAATTATACTTGCCCACTCAAGATTTGCGGAAGAATCGAAAGACATGATTGCGATGTTATCTGCGAAATATCTTGTTTGATTAAGATAACCATAAGGTGAATACCATGGATAATAATAGCCTAATGAATTTCCGTATAAATAAGAATTTGAATTATACCAGTACGGAGAGTATGGCGAATTAAAATAATCCCACCGGTTATTATAAACACCGCGGCTTGATGAATAAGCGGATTCTGATGCTATTGCAAATCCGCCGTCTTTGCGCATAACAATATTTTGCAAAAAATAATCATCGAATGCCGCGCGTGTAGAACCTTCCGATCTTGCATTACTTTTAAGCTGATCGTTAAATTCAAATTGTTTTGTTGCGGTTATTTGCTGATCAGCTTTATTCCAGAGCGCGCAATACATTCCATCTATATTTCCTCTTCTTTGTTTTGAATAAAAGGCCGCTACTAAAAAATGGTTATTTAAATTATCAGCTTTTACGCGAATGTCTCCGAGATAAATTTTTCCAATGTCAAGGGGATAAGTATAAATTGAATCGTCTTCAGGATTTTTTACCAATAACGCAATTTTTTGTATAGTGCTTGCATCAGAATTGCCGGATGCTTTTACAAAAGCCATTGTACCACTGTTATCCAATGTGAATTCTGTTAAGAAATCATTGTGCGCCTGCATTGGAATAACGGTTGTAAATTTTGAGATAGAATTTAAAGAACCATCAAACAAATGCGAGGTAAAAACATATTTCGATTCATCCCTGCTATTGATTTTATATACAGCAATTCTTTGCTTGTCTTCACTATATAAAATATTATAAATTTTATTGCTGGCAAAAAAACTAATAGCAGTTGTATCGAGCGTTACAGGTTCACCGATAATTTTTCCATCACCGCCAATGCGCGCTGCCATACAGTTTACAATATTTCTTTTTTGAAATTGATAAATGAAATAGAAATAATCTCTATAAGGAATAATTTCAGAATTAATTATTCTGTCAGGCACAAAATCCATGTTTACCTTGTTCACCAATTTCATTTCATCATCATATATACTAATAGAAAATGAGGATCGAACGTGTTTGTAAACCAGGTAATGATTATCCAGTTTGCCCACAATATCAAAATCAACAGAGCGTACATCATCCCTGTCTGGTTCAGAATATGTTATTTTCTGGGCAAAGCAGGCAAGGGCTATAATATTGAAAAGAAAACAGGCTAATAATTTAAATTTCATTCTAAAAAAACTTGTGTAACAAATGTAAGATTTAAAAAAAAGTGTTTCAGATAAATTAACTTAATGAAAGTATTGTTTATTGCATAATTGGCAGTGTAAAATTATTTCGCTATAAATTTGCGTTTAGCTTAGTTTTTAAAACACCTACGTGAGCAAAAGTATAAACAGGGTTTCGGCAGCCGGTCTTTTAATTGCATTAGGAATTATTTATGGAGACATTGGCACTTCACCACTCTACGTTTTAAATGCCATTGTTAGTAACAGGGAGATTGATGAAAACTTGATCCTCGGTTCTCTTTCGTGCATTATATGGACGCTGACTTTACAAACAACCGTTAAATATGTTATTCTTACATTAAAAGCAGATAACAGGGGCGAAGGTGGAATATTTAGTTTGTATGCTTTGGTGCGGCGGCAAAAACGATGGCTTGTATTACCGGCAATGATTGGCGGTGCTGCATTACTTGCAGATGGAATTATAACGCCACCCATTTCTGTTACGGCTGCCGTAGAAGGCTTAAAACAAATAAACTTTTTTGCGGGCATAAGCACACTGGCAATTGTAATTATCGTGCTTGTTATTTTGGGATTATTATTTTTTCTTCAGCAATTTGGTACTGCTTCCATTGGAAAATTATTTGGTCCCATCATGCTTCTTTGGTTTAGCATGCTTGCAGTATTAGGTATTTTTCATTTGGCAGATGATTTTTATATTTTTAAAGCCTTAAGCCCGCACTATGCAATTGAATTGTTGATTAATTATCCAAAAGGCTTTTGGATATTAGGCGCTGTATTTTTGTGTACCACTGGTGCGGAGGCTTTGTATTCCGATTTAGGTCATTGCGGGCGCGGCAATATTCGCATATCATGGATATTCGTAAAAACCTGTTTGATCTTAAATTATCTTGGTCAGGGTGCATGGTTGCTTGCAAACTTTAAAGGCGTTACTATAACAGACAATTTTATGTCAGGCTCCTTCAATTCTTTTTTTGGAATGATGCCGCAATGGTTTTTGCCTATCGGAATTGTAATCGCTACTACCGCTGCTATTATCGCCAGCCAGGCATTAATATCAGGTTCGTTTACTTTAATTGCAGAAGCGCAGCGACTAAACCTTTGGCCAAAAATGAAAATAAATTATCCTACCGAAGAGAAAGGTCAACTTTTTATTCCGGGCGTTAATACTTTATTGTTTATTGGATGCAGCGGCATTGTTTTATTTTTTCAAAGATCAAGCAACATGCAGGCTGCATACGGTTTGGCAATAACCATGTGCATGATAAGCACATCAATTTTGTTCGCCAATTTTATGATAACGCGAAGGGTGCTGCCAATCTGGATATATTGTTACCTGCTGGTTTATTTAACGATTGAACTTTCTTTTTTAACTGCCAATCTTCAAAAATTTCATCATGGTGGCTACGTAACCTTGCTTGTTGGTGGCGGATTATTTTCTGTAATGTACATCTGGTATCGCAGCCGCAGAATTAAAAACAGGTACGTTGAATTTGTGCGGCTCGAACATTATATTCCTATGATACAGGAATTAAGTCATGATAAATCCATTGCAAAATATTCTACGCATCTTGTTTATTTAACAAGTGCTAATAACCCAAAAGAAATTGAGCATAAGATCATCTATTCTATATTAAATAAAAAACCAAAGCGCGCCGATATTTATTGGTTTGTGCATATTGATACAGTTGATGACCCTTACACATCAGAGTATCTTGTTGAACATATTATTCCGAATGATATTATTCGTATTGAGTTCAGGTTAGGTTTTCGTGTGCAGCAAAGGATAAATTTAATGTTTAGAAAAGTGGTTGAAGATCTCGTTAGAAATAATGAAGTAAATATTTTAAGTCGATATGATAGTCTTGAACGAAATAATATTACAGGCGATTTTCAATTTATAATAACAGAAAAATTTTTAAGCAGCGATAATGATCTGCCTTTCTTCGAAAGAATAATTATCAAACTTCATTTATGGCTTAAAGAAATAAGTTTAAGTGAAGAAAGAGGTTTTGGTCTCGACCCAAGTTTTGTTACAATTGAAAAATTTCCGCTTATTGTTTCTACGCCGCCGAGCATTATGCTAAAGCGCGTTTTTACTGAGAACGATTTTGTTTAATGGCGATGATATTTTTAATTCCCATCATCATCTTCAACGCCATAATCTGTGTGTTCATATATACTAATGCTAATTTCCCATCCGCTTAAAACGTACTGCAAACTAAGATCGATTACAAGATGTTTTAATTCTCTTACCGCGGACGAAGGCAAAAAAATTATAGTAGTGAAACGTTTTGCATCATCAGGCTGAATATAATCTGCATGAAAACTTGTTTTATTATTATCTATAGTAACTGAAGTGCCTTTTATTTTTGAAAAGTATTCGTGAAATTTTTGTTTAGCCTGATCAAAATCTTCTGCCTCAAAAACTGTTTCTTTCCAGCTATAAATATTATCAGAATCACTTCCGTTTTGAATAATGACACTTGAATCTGCACCCG
This sequence comes from Bacteroidota bacterium, assembly GCA_048498595.1. Lineage (GTDB taxonomy): Bacteria > Bacteroidota > Bacteroidia > Chitinophagales > Chitinophagaceae > Parafilimonas. The sequence goes on along the minus strand of JBEHXR010000034.1, from coordinate 10,791 downwards.
CAATATTTATCGTGCTTGTGTAATTAACCGCCTGAACATCCTGGCTTATAATTTCACCACGTATATTTTTAAAATGATTTGGAAAATCTTCGATCACTTTTGAAAGTGCGCCGCTTACAGTATTTGTACCACCAAGATGAAATTGTGCAAACGCTAAAACAGGAAATAGAAAAAGAAACAAGAATAAATATTTCTTCATGCAATTAGTTTATAAGTAAAGTTTCAGAGGGAATGATTAAAGAAACAATTTTACATACAACCACACAAAAATAGTTGCCAACAACAGAGAATCAAAACGGTCTAAAAAGCCTCCATGCCCCGGCATTATTTTTCCGCTGTCTTTTACGTTCGCCATTCGTTTTAATTTGCTTTCAAACAGATCACCTAAAATTCCGGCGATGCATGCAATTGTTGTAATTAAAATCAATTGCAAAATATCAGTCTTAAAAAAAATATACCCGCAAATCGTAAGAACAGTTACAGCAAGTATAGCACCGCCAACAGTGCCTTCCCATGTTTTTTTTGGTGAGATGGGAGAGAATGGTGTTTTACCAATTAATGAACCAACAATGTATGCCATCGTATCGTTGATCCACATAGATGCGATGATGACCACTGGTAATATCAAACCAAAATCTAAACTTAAAACGCTTCCCGAAATTAAACCTGTTGTTCGCAAATCGAGCATTAAACCACAGCTTACCGAGATATAAATAAAGCCAATTAATAAAGCTGAAATAATTTTTGCATTGCGATACATTTTATAAATAAAAATGCTGACGATAAAAGCAGACACATTTATAAGCATAAGAAAAAAACCAATTTCCTTCAATGTAATTTGACCAATGATAAAAGCGTTATTCGTCATCCATAACATGAAACCAAAGCCTAAAAAAACGATAGCATAATTATTTATCGATGCAGCAATTTTATAATCAGGAAAAATGAGTGACATTAATTTTTGATACTCTATCCAACAGCCAAAATGGATAACACAAAATAATAAAAGAAACGACCATGAGTTGATTAATAAACCACACAGCATTATAATAACAAAAACGATTGATGTAAGTGTTCTTGTTTTAAATGTTTGAATGTTGAATGCCATTTATATAATTGGAGTTGAAAGATAACAGAAACGTTTTTATTTTTAAAAGATGAATGCAGTTGGTAATTTAATATGGCTTATATGCGGCGGCTTTTTTGCTGCGCTTGGATATTTTGTAACGGGCTTTGTTTTTTGCGTTACAATCATCGGCATACCGTTCGGCATACAATGTTTTAAAATTGGAATGCTGGAGCTTTTACCTTTTGGAAAAAAAGTTGTTACAAAACCTTCATCGGGCGGCTGCCTTAGTTTATTGTTTAACATCATCTGGATTTTTACGGGTGGATTATACACCGCTGTTGTGCATCTTGTGTTTGCAATATTATTGTTTATTACCGTTATCGGAATTCCATTTGGCAAACAACATTTAAAGTTGGTAGAACTTACATTAGCGCCTTTTGGAAAAGAGATTGTTGATGCTTAATCAGCAATTGAAAAAATATACAAGCCATATTTATTCAGCGCATACAAATTATTCATGCTAACATAAAGTTTAATAATGCCTGTTATGTTTGTTTTAAAGTGATAAGTAATTTCTTCAAATGTTTTTACATTATAGCGATGAACATGTTGTGCTGAATCGAAACCATATAATTCATTTTTAATTACCTGTACATTTTTAAGATTTGCCTGCGGAATACTTTGTTTGAAGGCGCCGTAATAATCAAAGATCATCCAGCCTTTTTTCAAATCATATAAATAAACAAAGCCATTATTATCTATTATTTTTTCCGGCGAAAAAGATTCGTTGAATATTGTTCTAAAGTCAGGCGTTTGCAATAATAGATTTCCGTTATCATCTATTTTTTTTAGTTTGTTTTCAACTGCATCAAACACCCAATAATTATTATCGTAGCTGAGAGCAACTGACTGCGCCTGCAATATTCCATATTTGCGCAGATCAATTGTATTTAAGCTGCTGAGAAAACGATCAAGAATTAAAATGGTTGAAAAATCTTTGTAATAAACAATAATTTTTAAAGGGTTAGAAACATCAACTGAATAAATATCTCCATATTTTTTTAAAGCATTTGACACAGCTACAGAATCTCCATTCGTATTTAATTTTTTTAGTTGATTGTTTTTATTAAGAAGATAAATGTTGTTGAGATTATCAACATAAAAATTAGTGTATGCGCCTTCAATAAAATTTTGTTGCTTAAGATTTAATGAAGTGTCAAGCTGTGCGGAAGAAATTTCAGCCGTAAAAAAGAAGAGCGAAATAATAAAAATTATTCTTGCCATTTTTTTAGTTGAATATCGTTCCCATCAAATACTGCGTAAGTAAAATTTGTTATCCAATCTCCCAGGTTTATATAGCGGCTGTTATCATTCAATTCAATATTCAATGGCAGATGCCTGTGACCGAAAATAAAATAATCAAAATGTTCTTTGGCTAAAACTTCTCTTGCATAAATAACCAGCCATTCATTATCCTCGCCTAAAAAAACAGAATCTGATGAGCCGGTTTTTTTTCTGCTTGCCCTGCTGAAATAATTTGCAACACCCATTCCAACTGTTGGATGCATTTGACCAAACAACCACTGGCAAAATTTATTTCTGAAAATTTTTTTTATGAATTTATAACCATGATCACCAGGTCCTAATCCATCACCATGGCCAACATAAAATTTCTTGTTGTTCCATTCAAATGTTTTTGGATGGAAATAAACAGGAATGTTTAGCTCATTTTGGAAATAGCCGCGCATCCACATATCGTGATTGCCTGCAAACAACATAACAGGAATGCCGGTGTCTGTTATTTCTGCAAGCTTGCCGAGGAGCCGAACAAAATGTTTTGGAACAACTGTTTTGTATTCGTACCAAAAATCAAAAATGTCGCCGGCAATAATTATTTGCGCAGCATCTTTTCTAATGTGTTCTAAAAAAGAAACTATTTTTTTTTCTCGTGAAAGGCTTGAAGAAAAGTCCGGCGCGCCGAGATGAAAATCGGAAAGAAAATAAATTTTTTTGCCGGAAGGAATTTCCATTTGATAAAGATAATACTATGTGTTTTCTGCCTGAATCAAAAAGCAAAACACTTCTTTCGGCCCGTGAACGCCAGTTACTAAAGTTTTTTCTATGTCTGCTGTGCGGCTTGGCCCCGTTGCAAAAGTTATAAGCGATGGCAAGTTTTGATGATATTTGTTTTGAACTAATTCAAGTCCATCTTTAATATCATAAACCAACTGATTTGTATATGCAATGCAAATATGAACCGGTGCATAAACACTCACTGTTCTGCCGCTTTGTTGCGCTGCGCTTAATACGATGCTTCCGGTGCGGGCGATCAAACATTCGCATGTTGTTATTGCAGCATCACATTCAGCAAGATTGTTTGTGTAATTAATATTCAACCCGGCTGATTGCAAAGTTTGTTGCAACGCATCATCTTTAATAAAAATCTTTTCCCAATTGCGTGCTGCAAGCAATGTCTTAAATTGATTGGCGAATTCAATCACATTAAAACAAAAAGAAAACCTGCCTTGCAGCGATGTAAATTTTTCTGCAAATTCTACTTCAGGTTCCTGTTGTTGCGCATTTAAAATCTGCACAGTTGATTGCTGTGAAAAGGGAACAGGCACTGGTGTTGCCAATGCCTGTTTAATTTTTTTTAAAATATTTTTTTTTGCTGATGACTCCATTTTAAGATGCCGGTTGCTTAGGAGTTGGTACAGTTAAGCTGCTGTCGTAAGGCGGCACACCTGCACTAATTGATCCTGGTTCATGATTATCAATTGCATCTCCGTTGTTATCATCTTGCTCATGTCTTTTATCGTCGAAAGGACGCTTGCCAATAAGCGTTTCAACATCGCTCTGAAATAAAACTTCTTTCACCAGTAACTCTTTTGCAAGTGTTTCAACTTCCTTTCTTTTTTCTGTAAGCAATGCCTTTGTTTTTTGATAAGCTACATTAATCAGCTTCCTTACTTCTTCATCAATTAGTTCACCTGTTTTTTCACTATAAGGTTTGGTGAATGAATTATCCTGAGCAGGATCATAAAAACTAATGTTACCTACTTTATCATTCATACCATAAACGGTTATCATTGCATAAGCAGTTTTAGTGATCTGCTGTAAATCGTTTGAAGCTCCTGTGGAAATCTTTCCAAAGAAAATTTCTTCAGAAGCCCTTCCGCCCAGTGTCATACACAACTGATCCATCAACTGATCTGTATTATACAGATATTGCTCTTTTGGCGTGTACTGTGCATAACCTAAAGCCGCAGTACCGCGCGGTACAATAGTTACTTTTAATAAAGGATATGCGTGTTCTAAAAACCATCCGCAAATTGCGTGGCCAGCTTCATGGTAAGCAATGATTTCTTTTTCTTCAGGAGAAATAATTTTATTCTTCTTTTCAAGACCACCAATCACCCTGTCAATTGCATCTTGGAAATCGCTCATGTCAACGGTTTCTTTTCCTTTACGTGCTGCAATTAATGCTGCTTCGTTACAAACGTTTGCAATATCAGCGCCGGCAAAACCTGGCGTTTGTTCTGCAAGCTTAAATATGTTTAACGATTGAGAAACTTTAATTGGTTTTAAATGCACTCTGAAAATATCTTCTCTTCCTTTTACATCAGGGCGATCAATTGAAATTTGTCTATCGAAACGCCCAGGGCGTAATAGTGCCGTATCTAAAACATCTGGTCTGTTGGTAGCAGCAAGAATAATAATTCCGCTTTCCCCACTGAAGCCGTCCATTTCAACCAACAACTGGTTTAATGTATTTTCTCTTTCATCGTTACTAACAATTGCGTTTCTGCCGCGTGCACGACCTATAGCATCTATTTCATCAATAAAAATTATACAAGGTGCTTTTTCTCTTGCCTGTTTAAACAAATCTCTAACACGGCTTGCACCAACGCCTACAAACAACTCAACGAAATCAGAACCGCTCATACTAAAGAATGGAACCTGTGCTTCGCCCGCCATTGCTTTTGCAAGTAAGGTTTTTCCTGTTCCTGGTGGGCCAATCAATAATGCACCTTTTGGAATTTTACCACCAAGTGCTGTATATTTTTTTGGATTTTTCAGGAAGTCAACAATTTCCATCACTTCCACTTTTGCTTCATCGAGCCCGGCAACATCTGTAAATGTGATGTTTACTTTGGTGCCTTTATCAAACAACTGTGCTCTTGATTTTCCAATATTAAAAATACCGCCCGGGCCCCCACCTGCTGCGCCGCCTCCAACTTTTCGCATCAGCAAAACCCATAAACCAACAAAGAGAAGAATTGTTATAATGGTATTGGCTACAGGGCCAAACCATTGTCCTTCATCATATGTGGTTACCGGAACCTCAGCCATATTATTGGCTTTATAAAAATCATCCAATTCACGATTAAAACTCTGCCAGTCTGTAACCTTAAACTCAAATAAAGGTTTTGATGCAGCATCCGCGCCTAAGGGCTTTGTAAATTTTGTGCGATAGTAATCTTTGTTTAAACTGGCGGGCTTAATATAAACACGAACAAGATCTTTGTTGCTAACCTTATCGATTTTGGCAACATCGCCATCTTTCAACATGTCATTTTTAAATTCCTGCTCTGTAATTGTTTGCACATCGGCATTGCCATAATTCAACACATTGTAAGCAATTAAAATTATTGCTACAAATGCGTAAATCCAGTATATGCTAAAACGGGGGCCGCGGCGCCCTTTATCGTTTCCGCTGCCCTTTTCATAAAGATCAGGTTTCAATTTATTTTTTTCCTGTGCCATATAATCTAGCTCTCGCTTAATTTAAAAAAGTAAATGTATTTAATTATACTCCTGCAAAACTGCGTCGCTCCACATTTCTTCCAGTTTATAAAATTTTCTTGCATCTGGCTGCATAATATGTACTACAATATTAATATAATCTATAAGTATCCAGTGCATTTGCTGGTAGCCCTCATGATGATAAGGTATTTCGCCGGTTTGTTTTTTTATAGTTTCTTCAACAAAATCAGCAATTGCCTTAACCTGTACCGTACTCGTTGCTTCACAAATAATAAAATAATCACTGATTGCTTCCGGTATTTTTCTAAGATCAAGAGATACAATTTTCTCTCCCTTTTTTTCCTGGATGGCTTTTATAATAAGTTTTAAAATTCTGGAGTTAGAATTAAGCCGAACGATATTATTTTTTTTTCTTGAAGTTAAAGCGGTAATAGGTTCCAAATAAGCAACTTTTTATAATATTCGAAATGTAGTGAGATCAATTTATTTTTTGTTATTGAAGTAAGATTTAAAAATGCAACGGTTGGGAAGCAATTAATCTTATAACTAAATTTAATTTCGTTCCAAAATTACTAATTCTTTGCAAGTCGCATTCACAAATAACACAATCGGTAATCCATTTATAAAATTAAATTCAATTGACAGCACCAACAACTATGCCATGCAACAGGTAAAAAATGGCATTGCAAAACACGGTGCTGCATATTTTGCGCAAGAACAAACTGCAGGTAAGGGTCAACGAAATAAACAATGGTTATCTGCTAATAATCAAAATATAATTCTCTCTGTTGTGATTGAAACAACCCAACTTTTGTTATCGCAGCAGTTCGGCTTAAGTATAGTTGCAGCTTTAAGTGCGTTAGATTTATTTAACAATTACGCAACGAAAAAATTCAAAATTAAATGGCCGAATGATTTGTATTGGCAGGACAGAAAGACAGGAGGTATATTGATTGAAAATATTATAAGCGGTTCAAACTGGAAATATGCCGTAATCGGTTTTGGATTAAATATAAATCAAACGGTGTTTGATCCTTTGCTTAAAAATCCCTCTTCACTAAAACAGATAACCGGTAAAGATTATGATGTAATTAAACTATCACGAGAATTATGTTCGATTTTAGAAGGTAACTTTAATGAGCTGCTTGCAGGCAAAACGAACGAATTACTAGAGAGATATAATGAGCATCTTTATAGAAAAAATCAAATAGCAAAGTTTAAAAGAGATTCAGCAATTTTTGAAGGACAAGTAATAAAAGCAGATAAAACAGGAAGACTGATTGTAAAAACTTTGTACGAAGAAGCATATGAATTTGGCTCTATAGAATGGATTATTGAATAATAAGTTTTTTAAAATGATATGTTCTTTTAAAGATTTTATACCGGTTGTTCATAAAAGTTCCTTTGTTCATCCGTTTGCATGTGTAACGGGAAATGTAATAATTGGCGCTGATGTTTACATTGGACCAGGAGCAGCTATTCGCGGAGATTGGGGAAAAATTATTATTGAAGAGGGATGTAATGTGCAGGAAAATTGCATCATTCATATGTTTCCCGGTGTTACGGTATTATTAAAAGCAGCTGCACATATCGGGCACGGTGCAATAATTCACGGTGCCACTATTGGCAGAAACTGTTTAGTTGGAATGAACAGCGTAATTATGGATAATGTAGATCTGGGCGACGAATGCATTGTTGGTGCGTTAAGCATGATTAAGGCTGATGAAAAAATTCCTGCACGCAGTTTAGTAGCTGGTAATCCTGCCAAAATAATTAAACAAGTAAGTGATGAAATGATAAGATGGAAAACGGAAGGCACGAAATTATATCAGCAATTGCCAGCAGATATGCTTGCACATTGGAAAGAATGCGAACCATTAAGCGAACCACCCAAAGAGCAGTCGAATCAGCAGAAAGTTTATCAAACCTGGAAGGAAATAAAAAAGAAAAAAGAATGAGAAGCCTGAGATATTTTTTATTTGGATCATTTATAATTTTTCTATTTATGTCATGTAAAGCACAGCAATCTTCCTTAATACAAGGTATTGATGAAGTTGCAAGTAATCAGCAGGTAGAAGATTCTGTAATTGCCCAACTGCGCAACGATAATGATTTGGTTATTGCATATGCTGTTGAAAATTTTGCCTGGGTAAAATCAATTCACTATAAAATAATTGCACAAAAGAATAATGAGTGGAAAGCTTATGTATATAATGTAAACCTGATGAAGCAGGATGCTTCTAAAAGCTTTACTGAAGTGAAAGCTGATAAAACTGCATGTGATGCATTGGCTGATTATATTATTCAATCGAAAGCATGGAATATTAAAGGGGATCAAGGCAGTAATTTTTGCCCGAACGGAAAAACAAATTGTAATATAAACGATGCTGCTTCTGCAAGACTGTGGGTCATCACTAAGAAATCTGTATTTAATCCTTCTTACTATGCGCCTGAATTTTACCAGGGGTGCTGTGCCGATAGCAGCAGAGCTGTATTTCTTTCTATAAAAATTAAAATTGAAAGCTGCGCAAACTTTACTTCCACTTCCGCGCAGGATAAATAAAGCGGTCGAAATTTTAATTTATCGTTAAGATAAACCTTGACCGCATTTTCTAATCGTAGTGCACAATTTGTTTTTATGCACTTATGAAATACCCGTGCCTCGCCCTGCTGGTGTTTTCTGTTATAATAGTGGTATCATCGTGCTCCAGAGCTGATAAAAATGTTGCTACCCCTAATCCACCACCCGATTCTATCCCCGCAAATAATATTAACGTTATTCTTATAGTTGGTGATGATATTGGTTATGAGATACCAACTTGTGACGGCGGGCAATCTTATTTAACGCCGCATTTGGATTCGCTGGCTGAAAATGGTGTGCGGTTTACTGAATGTTATTCATCTCCTTTATGTTCTCCATCGAGAATATCACTGCTTACAGGTAAATATAATTTTCGAAATTATTTCTCGTGGGGCATTTTAAATACCAACCAGCTTACACTCGGTAATTTGTTTCAGGATAATGGTTATAAAACCTATTACGCAGGTAAATGGCAGCTTGATGGTGGCGCATCTTCTATAAAAAAATTTGGGTTTGATGATTATGTAGTTTGGCAGCCATTTAAATTATTGTGGGCGCAAGACGGCAGCCGTTACAAAGGTCCATTATTATATGCAGATGGAAACTATATTTCCGCAGAGGCTTTGCAAAATAAATATGGTGATGATGTTTTTAGTGATTCAATAGAAAATTTTATTTCGCAGAATAAGCAAAAGCCGTTTTTTGTTTATTACGCCATGGCATTGGCACACTTGCCTTTCTCTCCAACACCTGATGATGCAGATTATGCGGCATGGCCTAGTGGAAACCCAAACAGGTCCAATACAAAATACTTTCCTGGCATGATAAAATACATGGATAAAAAGATTGGAGCACTCGAAGATTTTTTACAACAAAACAAACTTGATAAAAACACCATCATACTTTTTGTTGGCGACAATGGAACGCCCACAGAAATTACTTCTCAATTTGATGGAGAAAACATTGAAGGTGGAAAAGGGCACACGTATACATACGGCACTCATGTTCCATTAATAATTTTTTGGCCGGGAAAAATTATGGCAGGCAGTGTTGATAATAGTCTTGTGTCGTTGCCTGATTTTTTGCCAACACTTGCAGATCTTACACATATATCTATTCCTGCTTCGTTTAATCCGATTGATGGTGTAAGTTTTGCCAATCAGTTATTTGGCGATTATTCTTCCGCGAGAAATTTTATTTTCAATTATTATCATTACGATACTTCGTTTGTCCCTGTTCAATGGGTACAAAATGCTCAATTTAAATTATACGGCAACAGCAACAATGATTATCATGCCCCGGGCTTTTACGATTTGCAGGATGATATTATGGAACACACTCCTATAAGCAATGCTTATTTAAGTATTGGTGAGCGTATTGTAAAACAAAATTTTCAGCACGTGCTTGACAGTTTAAAATAAGTTGCAGTTTTGTGTTGAATGTATACTATAAATAAAATTGCGGAGGTACTGGAAGCTTCATTCAATCTTGTTAATAAAGATGCGGCAATTTCGCAATTACTAACAGATAGCAGGCGGCTTATCTTTCCTGAAACAACCTTGTTTTTTGCAATTGTTACGCAACAAAGAGATGCGCATGTTTTTATTGCTGAATTATACGAAAGAGGTGTTCAGAATTTTGTTGTTCGAAAAGATTTCGATGCTTCGAAGTTTATAACGGCTAACTTTATTTTTGTTGATGATACATTAAAAGCTTTGCAAAAAGTTGCAGCGTTTCATCGTTCTCAATTCGCCTATCCTGTAATTGCAATTACAGGCAGTAACGGAAAAACAATTGTAAAAGAATGGCTGTATCAATTATTATCTCCTGAATTTAATATCGTACGCAGCCCGAGAAGTTATAACTCTCAAATTGGTGTGCCGTTGAGTGCTTGGCAGTTAAATGAAAAACACAATCTCGCTATTGTTGAAGCCGGTATTTCTCAACCTAATGAAATGCTACAGCTCGAAAAAATTATCAAACCTGACATCGGCATTTTTACAAACATCGGCAACGCACACGATGAAAATTTTTCTTCGCCTGAAGAAAAAATAAAGGAGAAGCTAATCCTGTTTAAAAATTGCAATAACGTAATTGTAAATGCTGATAAAGAAGAATTGATAACTGTTTTAAAACAAAACACAAAAGCAGCCTTATTTACATGGGGAGAAAATAAAAGCAATGTTGTTTCAATATCATCCATTCAAAAAAAAGAAACAACAACACAGCTAACATTTTTATATCAGCAAAATTCTGTTAGCATAATCATTCCGTTTACTGATGATGCTTCTGTGCAGAACGCAATTACGTGTATATGCACGTTGCTTTTTTTTAAAGTTGATATAGATGAAATAAAAAAAAGAATTTCATCGCT
>JBEHXR010000033.1:0-17094 GCA_048498595.1 Bacteroidota bacterium | reverse complement strand
AAGCAATAAAAAAATTATTTGGATAATAAATTATAGAATTGATGACCGTTTCAAATTATCCGCATCAACCAAAGAAATTTTAAACATCACTTTTACTCCTGCATAATTTTAAACATCACTTTTACTCCGGCATAATTTTGCACACCACTTTAAATTTTGTGCATGTTTTGCATTTCCCTTGTACACTATCTCTGCACCAACTCCGTTATATTTGTTGCTGAGAGAATGCTATGGCAAATCGTTTGAAAAAGAAAACCGTGAAGCCGCCGAGTGCGGATAAATTAAATCCCGATAAAGAAGCCGAAGTTACCGTTCAGGAAGTAATAAAAGATGAGCGCACGACGAAAATTACCGGAGCTGTATGCCTGTTGTTTTCAGCGTTTCTTTTCATCGCTTTTATATCTTATTTTTTTACCTGGCAAATAGATCAGGATAAAGTATCTCAGCACGGTATTAAAATTTTTCTTCCATCCAACAACATTCACGCAGATAATTTGCTTGGTGTTTTAGGTGCATACATCTCTTATCTTTTTATTAATGAAGGCTTCGGTGTGGCTTCGTTTTTATTCTGCACATTCTTTTTTGTAATTGGCGCAAATTTGCTTTTCGGAAGAAAGATTTTCAATGTTGCACGCAATCTTCGCTATTTAATTGCAGGGCTAATTGTGCTGAGTGTTGCTTTTGCATTTTTCTTTCGCAATAGCCAGTTTTCATGGGGTGGCGCTGCAGGCAGTTTAATGGAAGGTTGGCTGGTAAATTTAATTGGCAATATTGGTACCGGTGCTTTGCTTGTATTAACCGTTGTTGTGTATGTTATCTGGCGCTTTGATCCTGAATTTAAGATTCCGAAATTTAAATTTAAAAAAAATCAGCTTGCAAATATCTCATCATCCGACACAGATTCGTTTACTGAAGAATATGATAAAAGTTTTTATAAACCCAATGAAGAACGCGAAGCGGATGGTGCAAGATTGTTTATTAAAGATGATCCGCTGGTTGTTAATAATAAATTGAAAAAAGATGATGGCAATGTTGTGGTTATTATGCCTGAAGAAAGGAAGGATGCTGAAGATGATTTAAGTGGGATTGATAAAGAGCCGGGATTTCAACCAATAATTGATGACATAGAGTATCACAAAGAAGGATTACTCGACTTAGGTGCTGAAGAACCATTAAAAATAAAATCCGGTAAAGATGCGGTTGATAGTATGCAACTGGAAATAAAAGATGCTGTTGAAGATGACGATGATGTTGTTATTGAACCAACAATTGTAAAAGGTGAATCACCTGCAGCCAATTTAAAATCGCCAACTGTAAATTATGAACCAACACTTGATCTAAGTAATTATAAATATCCATCCATTGATTTGTTAGAAGCACATGGCAGCGAAAAAATTGTGCATGATCCTGCTGAATTAGAAGCCAACAAAAATCAAATTATATCAACGCTTAAAAATTACGATATACAAATTCAGCGCATCAGCGCAACAGTTGGCCCAACAGTAACATTGTATGAAATTGTTCCTGCGCCAGGTGTTCGTATAAGCAGAATTAAAAATTTGGAAGATGATATTGCGTTGAGTTTAGCGGCGCTTGGTATTCGCATTATTGCACCCATTCCTGGTAAAGGAACGGTTGGTATTGAAGTACCGAATGTGCGCAAAACTGTTGTAAGCATGAAGACTTTGCTTTCATCAGAAAAATTTCAAAACAATAATTTCTCATTACCAATTGCTATTGGTAAAAAAATCGATAACGAAAATTTTATTGTTGATCTCGCTACGATGCCGCACTTGTTAATGGCTGGTGCAACAGGACAAGGTAAATCTGTTGGTATAAATACCTTGCTCGTTTCATTGTTGTATAAAAAACATCCATCGCAATTAAAATTGGTTTTGGTTGATCCGAAAAAAGTTGAATTAAGTTTATATCGCGTTATTGAAAAACATTTTTTAGCAAAGTTGCCGGGCGAAGAAGAGCCTATCATCACCGATACAAAAAAAGTAGTACACACCTTAAATGCGCTTGCCACTTTAATGGATATACGTTATGATTTATTAAAAGAAGCGAGTTGCCGCAACATAAAAGAGTACAACGAAAAATTTGTACATCGAAAATTAAATCCACAAAAAGGTCACGAGTTTTTACCATTTATTGTTTTGGTGATTGATGAGTTTGCAGATTTAATTATGACTGCGGGCAAAGAAATTGAAATGCCAATTGCAAGACTTGCGCAGCTTGCACGTGCGGTTGGAATTCATCTTGTAATTGCAACACAAAGACCATCTGTAAATATTATTACAGGAACAATTAAAGCAAACTTCCCGGTACGCATTGCGTTTAAAGTTTCCTCTAAAATTGATAGCCGCACCATTCTTGACACAGGCGGCGCTGAACAATTAATTGGTAAAGGTGATATGCTGATTAGTTACAACGGCGAGATCACGCGTTTGCAATGTGCTTTTGTTGATACGCCCGAAGTTGAGAAGGTGTGTGAATTTATTGGCGAGCAACAGGGTTATCCGCAGGCATTTCAATTGCCGGAATATGTTGACGAAAAAGAAATGGAAGGAAAAGATTTTGATCTTACAGATCGCGATCCGTTGTTTGAAGATGCAGCAAGACTGATCGTGCAAAATCAAATGGGTTCAACATCATTAATTCAACGGCGCATGAAACTTGGTTACAATCGTGCAGGCAGATTGATGGATCAATTGGAACAAGCCGGCATTGTAGGACCAAATCTTGGCAGTAAAGCAAGAGATGTAATTGTAAAAACAGAAAGTGAGCTGCAAGAAATTCTCGATCTCATTTAGTTAACACTTCACTTATTAGTTGCATAAACAACTTTAATTAAATTTGATAAAAACTTTTTATGCAGGAAGCATATATCGTTGCTGGTTATCGCACCGCCGTAACAAAAAGCAAACGTGGCGGTTTTAGATTTTATCGTCCTGATGATTTGGCGATTGATGTGATAAAAGGTTTGATGGCTTCCGTGCCACAACTGGAAGCTAAGCGTGTAGATGATGTAATTGTTGGCAATGCTGTTCCTGAGGCAGAACAAGGTTTGCAGGTGGGCAGAATTATTGCGGCAAGGGCTTTAGGTTTTGATGTGCCCGGTTCAACCGTCAATCGCTATTGTGCAAGTGGTTTGGAAACAATTGCTATTGCTACTGCAAAGATTAGAACAGGCATGGCTGATTGTATTATTGCCGGTGGAACAGAAAGTATGAGTCTTGTACCAACTGCCGGATGGAAAACAGTGCCTGCATATTCGATTGCGAAAGATGAACCTGATTATTATTTAAGCATGGGTTTAACTGCTGAAGCTGTTGCGAAAGAATATAAAGTTAGTCGTGAAGATCAGGATGCATTCGCTTTAAGCTCACATCAAAAAGCAATGAAAGCAATTGAGAATGGTTATTTCAAAAGCGGAATATTGCCAATTAAAATTGAGCAGGTGTATGTTGATGAAAAAAATAAACGCAAAACAAAAACTTATACAGTTGATACAGATGAAGGCGTTCGTGCAGATACTTCGATTGAAGCTTTAGCAAAATTAAAACCTGCATTTGCACAAAACGGAAGTGTTACGGCAGGCAACTCTTCTCAAACCAGCGACGGCGCTGCATTTGTAATTGTGATGAGCGAAAAAATGATGAATGAACTCAGCTTAAAACCAATTGGTCGTTTGGTAAATTGTGCTTCTGCAGGCGTGCATCCGCGCATCATGGGTATCGGCCCGGTAGCCGCTGTGCCAAAGGTTTTAAAACAGGCAAATATGAGTTTGAATGATATTGATCTGATTGAATTGAATGAAGCTTTCGCATCGCAATCACTCGCTGTAATAAGAGCATTAAACTTTAATCCTGATATTGTAAATATTAATGGCGGCGCTATTGCATTGGGTCATCCTTTGGGTTGTACGGGATGCAAATTGACAGTACAAATTTTAAACGATTTGAAACGTCTCAACAAAAAGTATGGTTTGGTTACAGCTTGTGTTGGCGGTGGGCAAGGTATTGCAGGAATTATTGAAAACGTTGCATAAATAATATGTAGCGCGTTTAATTGCTTTCCAAAAATCTCTTTCAAAAAATATTATTTCTTTACAACGACGTGGGATTATTTTCTGTCTACAGTTTAATATTATCATATGAGAAAAGTAATTCCCTTTGGATCAATTATACTGCTTGCTACCTGCGCATTTGCTTCATGCAAAAAGGATAGCACGGCTCCTGATGTAACTAAAGAAATTGTATTACCTGCAAATGGAGAATCAATAGTAAGTGCGAATAACACTTTTGCATTTAATTTTTTACACAGTGCTTTACAATTTGATAACACCAACACCAATAAACTTATTTCACCACTAAGCATTTACCTGGCATTAAGTATGGTGTATAATGGTGCTGCAAATGGAACAAGAGATTCAATCGGCAAAACATTGCAGCTTTCGGGCATCGACATTAATGATCTTAATAAAGTTTGCAATGCATTAATTACACAATTACCTGCAGAAGATAATAAGGTAAAATTTTCAATCGCTAATTCAATCTGGTATAATAAAAACAGTTTTCAACCGCTAACATCTTTTCTAAATACGCAACAACAATTTTATAATGCAGAAACAAATGCTTTAAATTTTGCAGATCCTTCTTCTGCAAACACAATCAATAACTGGGTTGCAGAAAAAACAAATCAAAAAATTAAATCTGTAATTGATGCAACTTCTCCTGGTGATTTAATGTATCTCATCAATGCAATTTATTTTAATGGCGCATGGAAATATGCATTTAAAACTTCTGATACACACGCCGACAATTTTTATTTAGCAGATGGCAGCAGTAAATCTGTTTCTTTTATGCAGCAACATATTTCAGTAAATTATTTTTCTAATGATTCATTTAGTTTGATTGAACTTCCTTACGGCGGCGGAAACAGTTACAGTATGTACATTGCGTTGCCAAAAAATAATCAGCAACCCATTAGCAGTTTTGCTTCTACAATAGATGAAAATAGTTTGACCGATGCGATTAATAAAATGGATACAGTAAATATCAATATAAACTTACCTAAATGGGAATATTCTTATGATATAGACGATATGCGACCAGCGTTGGCGGCATTAGGAATGGAAATTGCTTTTACAGGTGATGCGGATTTTTCTAACATGTATAAGGCATCAGCCTACATTTCAAAAGCTATTCATAAAACATACATTAAAGTAAACGAAGAAGGTACAGAAGCTGCTGCGGTTACTGCGATTGGTATTGGGCTTACATCAGTAGCTCCGCCACCGGTTTTAAAAATTGATCATCCTTTTTTATATACCATTGTAGAAAAACAGACAGGAACAATCTTATTTACAGGTGTTGTAAATGATCCCTCGCTAAATTAAAACTTTCGCGAACCGCACGAAATTTCAAGCATAAAAATTTACTTGGTTGCAGATAATGAAACATTTGATGTTCCGGATAACATCAACATAGAATATAAAGATGGTAATGCATGGAAACAGGTTTCACTAAAAGACAAATCGTATACACTTATTGGCAATACAGGAAACAAAATTGATTTTGATAAAGTAAATGCATCAGCTATAAAAATAAATTTCACGCATAAAAAAAACAAGTCGCAGTTTCGGAGATTGAATGTTATTGAACTGTTGATTGCAATGCATCATCATTCAAGCCTTTGTTTCATTTAAAAGTCAAATCGCTATAAAGCAATGCCGGCGCGGCTTCGGTACATTTCTAATGCCTTTTAACATTTAGTTTAGCCGTTTGAGAATAAAAATTCGCCGCGTATTTTTTTAAAAAATTAAATTGAATTATTTATCACTTTAAAACACATGTGATGCCGAAACTATCTAAAAAATTATCAACTGTATTATCTGTTTTATTGTTGCCAGCAGTTGTGTTTGCACAAGGCGTAATTACAACGCCGCGCACACCAAGTCCTGCTGCAGCTGTTACGCAAACCATAGGTATTTCAACAGTTACAGTAAATTATTCAAGACCATCTGTTAGAGGCAGAAAAATATGGGACTCACTTGTGCCCTATGGTTATAATGTGCAGGCATTTGGTGCACACAATGCTGCACCATGGCGTGCAGGCGCAAATGAAAATACGACCATTAAATTTTCAGATGATGCGACTGTAGAAGGTCAGCACGTGCCCGCAGGAGAATACGGATTATTTTTTGTGATTTACCCGGATAATACAGGCGAAGTAATTTTATCGAAAGACTATAAAGCATGGGGAAGTTTTTGGTATGATTCAACGTTAGACTTTATGCGTGCAAAAATTCAATTGCGCGACATACCGATGACCGAAATGCTCACATACGATTTCATAAACGATACAAAAAATTCTGCAGAACTTGCATTGAACTGGGAGAAGAAACAGTTTCCTGTAAAAATTGAATTTGATGTTGATAAAATTGTTATGAACAACGCCGCTGAACAATTAAAAAACAGTATTGGCTTTACATGGCAAGGATATGCAAGCGCCGCAAATTATGCTTTGCAAAATAATGTAAACCTTGACCAGGCAATTGTTTGGACAGACCTGGCGATTACACAAAATCGCAGCTTTACCACAATGACTTTAAAATCGAATTTACTTAAAGCACAAGGAAAAACTGATGAAGCTGCAAAAGCAATGGATACAGCCATACAACTATCAACAGAAAACGAATTGAATTTATATGCTTATCAGCTAATGAACCAGGGGCAAATTGATAAAGCAATTCAAATGTTTATTCTTAATACACAGCGTCATCCGCAAAGTGCAAATGTTTGGGATAGTTTAGGTGAAGGCTATGTAAATAAAGGCGATAAGAAAAATGCAATTGCTAATTTCAAAAAATCATTAAGCTTAAATCCGCCACCACTTGTAAAAGCAAATTCTGAAAAGTTTTTGAAACAATTAGGTGCGATGTAGTAAAGTTATTTTGAACATATCTTATTTCTGCTGTACGGCTGCGCTTATAAAATTTATAGAAACGCAGCCGTTTATTTTAATCTTCATCAAACTTTACGCTTCGCAAACCATTCTGCAAAAGCGGCTGTATAATTTTTCGTAACGCGGAACTATTTTATGCAGATCAAATTTTAACGCCTGCGCTTTTGCATTTTTTCTAAACTGTTCAAGCAATGTTTCATTTGATAAAAGATGAATTGCACATTCACTCATTGTTTCTACATCACCAACGGCAGCAGTATAACCTGTTTCTCCATTAATATTTATTTCTGTTAAACCACCGGCATCGGTACTAATAACCGGAACATTCGCAGCCATTGCTTCCATGGCAGCAAGTCCAAAGCTTTCATATTCGCTCGGCAATAAAAATAGATCACTCACTAATAATATTTCCTCGATCTGTTCCTGCTTGCCAAGAAAACGAACATCATCATGCACCTGCAGTTTCCGCACAAGATCTTCCATGCTTCTGCGTTCGGGGCCATCTCCTACCAATAATAATTTAGAAGGCATTTTTTTATTTACTTCAGCAAAAATTTTTATTACATCTCCTACTCTTTTTATTTTTCTGAAGTTAGATGCATGAATTAGAATTTTCTCATCATCCGGTGCAATAACTTTTCTAAAGGCATCAATTGGTTTTTTATCGTAGCGACTGTTATCAACAAAATTTTCAATTACTTCAATATCTTTTGTTATAGCAAAAGATTTATACGTTTCATCTTTTAAATTTTGCGAAACGGCAGTTATAGCATCGCTTTCATTAATAGAAAAAGTTACAACAGGTTCGTATGTTTTATTTCTTCCTACTAATGTAATATCGGTTCCATGCAATGTTGTAATTACAGGAATATTTCTTCCTGTTTTTAACACAATTTGTTTTGCCATATATGCAGCAGAAGCATGAGGAATTGCATAATGTACATGCAGCAAATCGAGATCGTGATTTTGAATTACATCAACCATGGTGCTTGCAAGTGCAAGTTCGTACGGAGGGTAATCAAATAAAGGATAAGTTGGTACAGTTACCTCGTGATAAAAAATATTCGCGCTAAAAACATTTAACCTTACCGGCTGCTGGTAAGTTATAAAATGCACGTGATGCCCCTTATCTGCCAACGCTTTGCCAAGTTCTGTAGCCAGCACACCACTTCCGCCAAAAGTTGGATAACAAACAATTCCTATACGCATTGCAATCTTTTTTGCAAAATAACAATGTAATACGCTAATAGTTCAGCCGCTTATAAAGATTGCGGTTATAAAATAATGAAGTTTGTAAAAGTCTTAGTTAATTTTCAGCAGCAGTTGTATTCTCTAAGCTTTTTTAAACAACGGATTTTCTCCGCCGGTAGAAGAGTTTGCAACAAAAGCAGTTTCAGCAATAATGTTTTCAGTTGTTAGGCCCGATGCGTCTGTTTCTTCCTCAATAACGGCAATAAGAATTTTTACTCTTTTATTTTTTAGCGGCGGCGGATCATTAATAATTAAGTTTCCGTTTGCATCAAATTCGGCGAATCTTTCTATCGTTTCCATAGTTTTTATTTTAGTGAAAATACAAATTTTAAACTGCAATATTTATTTCAAACTATATTTTCGCTTTTCAAGTTTTCGAAATGAAAAAAATATTAATCGCATTATTAACACTTCCGTTATTTACATCTGCACAAAATTCAACTGATGATTCTGTCTTCATTCATAAAATAGCAATAAATATTTTAAGCAGCGATGCATCTTATAATAATCTTCATTATCTCACAAAAAATATTGGTGGCAGGTTATCGGGTTCACCGCATATGTATATGGCGGAACAGTGGGGCGCACAAGCTTTAAAAGATGCAGGCGCTGATAATGTAATAATGCAGGAATGTATGGTTCCACATTGGGTGCGTGGCGGTACAGATAATGCAATGCTTGTTTATAAAGATGGAAATGGCGAACAACAGAAATATGCTTTAAGCATTATTGGGCTAGGAAATGCTGTTGGTACCGGCGTGAATGGAATACAGGCACCTGTGATTCGTGTAAATGATTTTAAAGATGTTGAAGCAAAGAAAAATGAATTAAAGGGTAAGATTGTTTTTTATAATGTTCCGTTTGATGATACGCTTATCAACACGTTCGCTGCTTATGGTAAAAATGTTATTTACCGCGTAAGAGGAGCTGATGCTGCTTCGAAATATGGCGCGTATGCAGTATTAGTTCGCAGCATGACAAACACACCAAATAATATTCCGCATACCGGCTCTTTGCATTACACAGATTCTGTAAAAGAAATTCCTGCTGCTGCAATTGGTTTAGAAGATGTAAAGTTGCTGGATACTTTATTTGATGAAAATATTCCTGTTGCATGTTCTTTATTTACCTATGGAAAAATGTTGCCGGATACAATTGCACATAATGTTATTGGTGAATTAAAAGGCAGTGAACATCCTGAACAAATTATTACGATCGGCGGCCATCTCGATAGCTGGGATCCCGCAGAAGGCGCTAATGATGATGGAACAGGTATTGTTCAAACAATAGAAGTATTGCGTGTGTTGAAAGCATTAAATTATCAGCCAAAACATACCATACAATTTGTGCTTTTTTCAAATGAAGAAAATGGAACACGCGGCGCAAAAAAATATGCAGATGAAGCAAAGCGCAATAATGAGCAACACATTTTTGGTTTGGAAAGTGATGCAGGCGGATTTACACCGCGTGGTTTTGGTTTTGATTGCAGCGATGCTCAATGGCAAAAAATAAATTCCTGGAAAAATTTGTTTACGCCATATTATGGTGATCGTTTTACAAAAGGCGGCGATGGTGCTGATGTTGGTTATTTAAAAGATTATTTTCATACACCGGTTGCAGGATTAGATCCCGACAGCCAGCGATATTTTGATATTCATCATGCAGTAACAGATGTTTTTGAAAATGTAGATATACGTGAAATGAAATTGGGTGCCATTAATATGGCAGCATTAATTTACCTGGTAGATAAATATGGCTTGGATTGATTTTAAGATAAATTTTAGAATATAATATTTTTCGGGCACGCTAACTGCTAATACTCCTTCGTTGTTGTTATCAACTTGACAAATTAATTTATTAACGTGATTTAAACTGGCGTATTTACAGCGAGTCTTAAGTCGCAACAAACATTAAACATGAGAAGAAATTCCGGTATTTTTCTGGTACTCGGCTGCGCATTTTTATTTTCAATCTATTCCTGTACAAAAAACACCAGTTCATCTTCCAACTCAGACAATGAAACGCAAACTGCAACTGATAATGCTTTTGCACAAAGCACATCAAGTGATGCAGTAGCAATGAGCAGCGAATCTGAAGACAATGGTATGGTTGGTACGATTACCGATTCTACACTTGGGCTTATGTTTAATTCACACGTAAGCATAACACTTAATGTTGTTAGTTCTCCAAAAGTGCTCACAATTGATTTTGGTTCTGCAGATGCTTTATGTTTTGATGGTAAAACACGCCGTGGTAAAGTGATTGTAAACTTCACAGGCTTTTACAGAGACTCAGGAAGCAATCACACAATTACATTTGATAATTACTACGTAAACGATAATAAAATTGATGGCAGCATTACTGTTGTAAATAATGGTCATAACACGGCAGGTAATTTAACTTACTCTGTTAAATCAATGCTTACAATAACTGATACAGCAGGTAACACGCTAACTTATAATGGTGACTTCACAAGAGAATGGGTTGCAGGAGAAACAACTAATGGGCTTCGCGGATGGGCGGATGATGTTTACAGCATCACAGGTTCTTCAAGCGGCACAACATTTACAGGTACACAATTTAGTTCTGATATCACAAGCGCGTTAATTGTTGCATTAAATTGTAAATGGATAGAAAAGGGAACAATAGAATTTAAACCCGCAGGTAAATTAACACGTATCATTGATTTTGGTAATGGTGATTGTGATAATGTTGCAACGGTAACTATTGCAGGCATTTCATTCAATATTTTATTGTAGAACATTAGCACATTATAATTTTAGTTGCCGCTATATTTTATGTAGCGGCAATTTTTTTGCATTTGCATCAAGGTTATCCATTCATGCTGCATTCTAAAACTGATAATATAGTTGAGGTTCTAATTTTCTATCTTACGTGCATAAAAAATTATGCCCACAGTGCATTGAAAAGCAGCGCCGGTAAATGGATAACATCTTCTACCCTACTTGCATTCAAAGAATGAGAAAAGTTATCAGCTCAATTCAATCACCGTTATCTCAGGTAATATTCCTACTCTTCCCGGATAACCAATAAAACCATAACCACGGTTCACGTACAAAATTTGTTTACCGGTTTTATACAAGCCCGCCCATTCTTTATAAAAATATTGTACCGGGCTCCATTTAAAGTAAGGATTTTCTACGCCGAACTGCATGCCGTGTGTATGACCAGCAAGCATTAAGTCAACATCAGGATATTTTGGTCGCACTTCTGCATCCCAATGACTCGGATCGTGACTCATTAAAATTTTAAAAGGATATTTTTCGGTACCAGAATAAGCAAGATCCATTTTGCCATATTTTGGAAAATTGCCAAACGCACTCCAGTTCTCAATTCCAAGCAAAGCAATCTGTGCACCATTTCTTTCCAGCACAACATGTTCATTCATTAATAAACGCCAGCCCATTTCACCGTGAATCGCTTTTAATCTTTCCAAATTTTCTTTCTTCGCTTCTTCGCTTGGCCATGTTGTATAGTCGCCATAATCATGATTACCCAATGTGCTGTAAACACCCATCGGCGCTTTCAGTTGATTGAACAGATCTTTGTAATCGTGCATTTCATCAGCCTTATCGTTTACCAAATCACCGGTAAATAAAATTAGATCTGCCTTTTGCTTTAACGCAAGCTGCACACCGCGTTCAACGGCTTTTTTATCTGTAAAACTTCCGCTGTGTATATCACTTACCTGCACAATTTTTAAGCCTTTGAATTCAGCAGGCAAATTCTCAAATGCAAGTTTTATTCGTCGCACTTTATAATTATACTTGTTTGAAAAGCCATACATCAGCGCAGCAAATAATCCCCCACCTAAAGCAAATCCAACCCATGATAAAAAAGCAGAACGGCTAATGGTGTTTCCATCATGCGTAAAATCAACGCCGGTCTTTGGAAAAATTTTTGCCATCAGCCAAACAAATAAGCGGCGCACGTCATCCAAAAGGAAAAATACCGAGGCAATTAGTTTAGCAAAGAATAATCCTACAATTATTGCAAAGGCATAATTTCTAAATACAATATGCTTTTGCAAATAATCAGATTTAGGAAACGATAAAATAAAAATGATTGCAAAAGCAGAAATTGCCCAGTAAACAGAATAAATAACAATGCGGCTTTTATCGGCGCTGTTGTGCGAAAGAAATCTTATAGCAAAAAACACATAAACATCAATCACCAGCAGCAGCAAAATAATAATCCACCAGCCATTCCAGTTTCGCATAAAAATTTTTTGCAAAGTAATATGCAGTTATAATAACATGTTGATAAAAATTAGGCATAAGTAGCAGCAAAAAACTAATATTGTTGAAACTTGAAAGCTTAAAAATTACATTTGCCGCAAAAACTGGAATTATGAAATTTACTTATTACGGTCAGTCAGGATTTAGTGTTGAGATTAAGGATAAGAAAATTTTGTTTGATCCGTTTATAACACATAACCCGCTTGCAAAGCACATCGATCTGAAATCTATTAAAGCAGATTATATTTTTATATCGCATGGCCACGGCGATCACACTGCAGATGCAATTGAACTTGCAAAACAAACAAATGCTATGTGTGTTGCCAGCTTTGAAGTAGCAAATTGGCTTCAGCAAAATGGAATTGAAAAAGTGCATAATTTAAACCATGGCGCACCGGTGCAATTTGACTTTGGTAAAGTACGCGGTGTGAATGCTATTCATTCTTCATCATTCAATGATGGCAGTTATGCAGGCAACCCTTTGGGTTTTGTTTTTACAACAGACGAAGGCAATTTTTATTTTGCAGGTGATACTGCACTGACGATGGACATGCAGTTAATTCCGCGTTTTACAAAATTGAATTTTTCTGTAATGCCTGTTGGCGGAAATTTTACAATGGATGCAACTGATGCAATTATTGCAGCAGATTTTGTTCAATGCAATACAGTTGTGGGCGTGCATTACAACACTTTCGAGCCAATAAAAATTAATACAGAAAAAGCAGTAGCAGATTTTAAAGCAGCAGGAAAAACTTTATTGCTGCCAAAAGTGGGAGAAACGATTGAAGTTTGATTTTGGAATTTCGAAATTGAAAACCGAAAACAAGAAATTGGAAACTGAATATGGCGAGAATTATTGGTGTATCAAATCAAAAAGGTGGCGTAGGAAAAACCACAACAGCAATTAATTTGGCTGCAAGCCTTGCTGTGCTTGAGTTTAAAACATTGTTGGTTGATGCAGACCCTCAGGCAAATACTACAACAGGTATTGGTTTTGATCTGCATAATATAACAACGAGTTTGTATGATTGTATGATCAACAACACATCTGCGCATGATGTGATTTTAAAAAGTGAAGTGCCTTATCTTGATATTATTCCATCCCACATTGATCTGGTTGGTTATGAAGTAGAGATGATAAATTTTCCTAACCGTGAAAAAGTTTTAAAAAATGTTTTAGAGACAGTGCGCAACGATTATGATTTTATTATTATCGATTGCTCGCCCTCACTTGGGCTGATTACGGTAAATGCATTGGTTGCGTCGGATGCAGTTGTAATTCCCGTGCAATGCGAATTTTTTGCGCTGGAAGGTTTAGGAAAATTATTGAACACAATAAAAATTGTGCAAAGCCGTCTGAATCCTGATTTGCAGATTGAAGGAATTTTAATGACAATGTATGATGGTCGTTTACGTTTATGCAACCAGGTGGTGAATGAAGTGCGCCGTCATTTTGAAGACATTGTTTTTTCAACCATCATTCACCGTAATACAAAATTGAGCGAAGCGCCAAGTGTTGGCAAACCTGTTATTTTATATGATGCAGATTGCAAAGGCTCCGTAAATTATTTAAATCTTGCAAAAGAAATTCTGCAGAAAAATAATATGACGCTTATGACTAATGCGGAAAAGATTCTTGAATAAAAAAGTTTAATGTTTTAAGCTTACTGTTTTAAAAACCTTAAACTTTAAACCTGTAACATTAAACAAAAAAGCAAATGAGTTTAGCGAAACAAAATAAAGAAATGCTGGGTAAGGGAATTCGTTCTTTACTTCAAAATATAGATACCGATCTTAAAACAACTACGGGCAATTTAAAAACAGATGTAGTAGAAGCTGCAACAAATGTTTTGCGTATTCCTGTTGAACAAATTTTACCGAATCCAAAAAATCCGCGCAGAGATTTTGATGAAACTGCATTAAATGAATTAGCATCATCTTTAAAACAATTTGATATTGTACAACCGCTAACGGTTTCAAAATTATCTGAAGGAAAATACCAGCTTGTTGCCGGTGAAAGGCGTTTGCGCGCAGCAAAAATTGCAGGTTTAAAAGATGTACCCGCATACATTCGCCAGTCAAACGACAGAGAACTTTTGGAGCTTGCTTTGCTTGAAAATTTACAGCGCGAAGATTTGAATGCCATTGAAATTGGCTTGAGTTATAAACGCATGATGGATGAATTGAATTACACGCAGGAGCAGGTTGCTGAACGTATGGGCAAGGAAAGAAGTACAGTTACAAATTATATCCGTTTATTAAAATTACCACCCGATATTCAGCTCGCTGTTCGCAATGGCTATTTAACCATGGGTCATGCGCGGGCCTTAATTAATATTGATACGATTGATAAGCAGATCTATGTTTACAACGAAATTAAAAACCGTCAACTCAGTGTAAGGCAAACAGAAGAGCTCGTAAGAAATCTTTATCGCAGTCATAACAAGGCTGTTAAATCTTCAGCAAATTCAACTATTAACAATGCTTACAAGCGCATTGAAGATAATTTAGCATCGCATTTTTCAACAAAAGTGTTTGTAAAAAATTCATCTAAGGGAAGTGGCAGTATTACTATAGAGTATTATTCACAGGATGAATTAAACAAGATTCTTGAGCTGATGAATGTTCGCGTTGATTAACATGCGCAAATCATTTTTTTTCATACTGATATTGTTAAGCGCTTTAAGCCTTCATGTAGTTGCACAAAATGATTCAACTACAAAAGTGAATAATGGTAAAGAAGTTTTACTTGATACTTTAAAGCAAAAGAAAGACAGCGCCTCTATTGTGCTCGCAAAAAAGGATTCCGTTACAAGAGTAAAGCATGATCCGCATAAAGCAACCATTCGTTCTGCAATTATTCCCGGCTGGGGGCAGGCATATAATCATGAGTACTGGAAAATACCAATTGTATACGGAGCGCTTTCAATTCCCGCAGCAACATTTGTTTATAATAACAACTGGTACCAGCGTACAAAAAACGCTTATAATATTCTTGTAACCGGCGGAGATACGGGTTCAATCAACCCAAAACTAAAAGGGCTATCTGTAGAGGCGCTACAATATTATCGAAACACATTTAGAAAAGACAGGGATTATTCTGTGCTGTTCTTTTTATTTGCGTGGACGTTGAATATTGTAGACGCAACTGTATTCGCGCATTTAAAAGATTTTGACGTAAGCCGCGATTTAAGTATGCGTATTCAACCTGATTATAATGTCAACACCAAATCTCCAACGCTTGGTTTAGTTTTCAATTATAAAACGCCGCACAAAAAACAATTGCCTACCTCTTTTTAGCAAGAAAGTGCATCGAAAATTTTAGGTTTCATCTGTACAATTTTTTACCTTGTACAGATTTTATTATTCACCAAAACACTTGTCGTATGAACACTACTAAATTTTTCATCGGTGGTATTGCCGGTGGCGTAATCTATTTTTTACTCGGGTATCTTGTTTACGGATTATTACTTGCAAACTATATGCACAGTTATGTGCCGGGGGTTGACCGCAGCATGGATACATTCGTTTACTGGGCATTAATTGTTGGCAATTTATTTTTTGGCTTTGCCATATCGTATGCGGTTAATCGCTCAGGGGCTTCTATAGCCGGTGGTCTTGCTACCGGTTTTGCAATTGGTTTTTTATTTTCTGCAGGGTTTGATTTTACCATGTACGCCACTACACACAGCATTACACTTCACCAGGTTGCTGCAGATGTAGCTGCATTTACAGCTGTTTCTGCTGTTGCAGGTGCTGTAATAGGTGCAGTTTGCAAGCCGCGTACTGCAAATGTTGCAACAACATAAATTTTTTTTGTTTGCTTAAAACCCGCTTCAACAGCGGGTTTTTTATTGCTTGTTATTTTATTTTTACGCTTCATATAAAATGATAAATGAAAATAGCATTGATTGGTTATGGCAAAATGGGCAAAGCCATCGAAGGGATCGCAAGTAAAAATGGTGATGAAATTGTTTTAAAAATTTCTTCTTCAAACAAAGATTTATTTACAACTGATAATATTGAAAAAGCAGATGTTGCCATTGAATTTACCAACCCGCACAGCGCTGTCGATAACATTAAAAAATGTATCGATGCAGGTGTGCCTGTTGTGAGTGGTTCTACGGGTTGGCTAAAGCAATTTGACGAAGTAGTAAATTATTGTAAACAAAAAAAAGGGTGCTTTCTATATGCCAGCAATTTTAGTGTGGGTGTAAATATTTTTTTTGAAGTGAATAAAATGCTTGCCGCTTTAATGAGCAAACAAAAGGATTATAACGTAACAATGGAAGAGATTCATCACACACAAAAAAAAGATGCACCCAGCGGAACAGCAATAACTATTGCTGAACAGATCTTACAGAAAATTACATCAAAAAAAGAATGGGTGAATAAAGAGACAGAAGATAAAAGCCAATTACAAATTATCAGCAAACGCATAGAAAATATTCCGGGCACACACAAAGTGCTTTATCATTCTTTCGCTGATGATATTGAAATCATTCATACAGCACATAATCGCAGCGGGTTTGCATCAGGTGCACTGCAGGCAGCAAAATTTATTATAGGTAAAAAAGGAATTTTTGAAATGAAAGATGTGCTAGGTTTTTAA
>JBEHXR010000032.1:0-17150 GCA_048498595.1 Bacteroidota bacterium | reverse complement strand
AGCATTGCAGCAATATTTTTTGCCTGGCTGTTTATAATAATGACTGTTTATCCTTTATATGCAAAGCGCAAAGAAAAAATGAGTGAAAGCATTCATGGCGAAATTCCGCAACTTGTAAACCTCTCTGTTGAACCATTTAAAAAAATTGCGGTTGCACTTGATTTTAAAAACAAGGATGAAAAACTGATTGCACATGCATTAAAACAAGGTAATGCAGAGGCAACTTATATTTTATTGCATATTGTAGAAACAGTTTCAGCAAGTTTTTCGGGAACATTAACTGATGACATTGAAACAAGAAAAGATAAAGAACGGCTTGAAGTGCTTGCACATCAATTAAGACAAATAGGTTATAAGACACTCATTAGATTAGGTTACCAGGATCGTGTGCTTGAAATTGTTCGGATTGTAAAAGAATCCGGAGCCGATCTGCTGGTGATGGGAGCGCATCGCCATACAGGTATAAAAGATATAATTTTTGGACAAACTGTAAACCAGGTGCGTCATAAATTAAGTATCCCTGTTTTAATTGTGAACTAATAAATGTGCATCCTCAATCGTTAAACGTGAATGATTGAATTGTCAATCTTTATCTTGCATCTTGAATTATGAAGATCAACATTCGCGAAATACAAAAAGAAGATAATGTAAAGCTCGCTTCGATTATAAGGCAAGTATTAGAAGAGTTTAATGCCAACAGACCCGGAACTGTTTATTATGATGAGTCAACTGATAATCTTTATCAGCTTTTTCAAAAAAAAGATACAATATATTATGTAGCGATGTTGGATGACGAAGTTGTTGGTGGTTGCGGCATTTATACTACAGAAGGATTGCCTGATAAATATTGCGAGTTGGTAAAGATGTATTTGATTCCTCATGCGCGTAATCACGGAATTGGAAAAATATTGATAGATAAATGTATTGAGTTTGCGCAACGAAAAGAGTTTACGCATATTTATCTCGAAAGCATGCCGGAATTAACCAGGGCAATTATCTTGTATAAAAAATTCGGCTTTAAACTTATTCAGCAGCGATTGGGAAATGCTTGCCATTTCGGTTGTCAAATTAAAATGCTGAAAGAAATAGCATGAGTGAACGATTTTATTTCTGTCCTTTTGTCTTAATATTCTGCTTGCACGGTATTTGGTTATTACACTTTCCATATCTTCATCGCAAAAAATAAATAATAATAATTATGGATTTTGGAAAGGAATTTGAAAAATATGCCGTGAAGCACAGAGGAATTAGCTCTAACACCATTCACGGTTACAAGCAACATAGCATTACAAATCTTACACCTTATATAATTGAAGAACGCCCGTTAAATGTGGCAAGCATGGATGTGTTTAGCCGTTTAATGATGGACAGAATTATATTTTTAGGTGAACCCGTTGATGATTATGTTGCAAACATCGTAACAGCACAGTTGTTGTTTTTAGACAGCACCGACAGAATGAGAGATATTCAAATGTATATTAATAGTCCTGGTGGAAGTGTGTACGCGGGCTTAGGTATTTATGATACGATGCAGTTTGTAAGTCCGGATGTTTCTACTATTTGCACCGGCATTGCGGCGAGCATGGCTGCTATTTTGATGTGTGCAGGAGTGAAAGGGAAAAGAAGCGCATTAAAACACAGCCGTATTATGTTGCATCAGCCTTTTGGTTCTATCGGTGGCCAGGCAACAGATATTGAAATTACAGCAAAAGAAATTCGCAAAATAAAAAATGAATTATACACCATCATCGCACATCATACGGAAAAAGATGTTGCAAAAGTTGAAGCAGATTGCGATCGTGATTTTTGGATGAATGCTGATGAAAGCAAGGCATATGGTGTGGTAGATGAAGTGTTAATTACAAATCCAAGAAAAGATAAAAAGAACTAAGAAAAATTGATAAAAATTCAGGATGCAAATGTTAGTAGTTGTAACTGAAAATTAGAAATTGAAAACTGAAAACTCAAAAAATATGATTGACTTAAAATATTCGATAGAGCCTTTAAATGATGATGAAGAAGAACAGCCAAAAGAAGACAAGCAGGAGCAATCTCAATATTTAATGAAAAAAATGGAACAGCTTTTTTTGAAAAAAAGAGCTGTGTATTTGTGGGGTCCAGTTGATGATAAATCTGCACGTGATGTTGTAAGTAAGCTGGTTTTGCTGGATGCAGATAAACCTGGACAGGAAATAAAATTTTTTATTAATAGCCCGGGCGGAATGGTAACAAGTGGTATGGTTATTTATGACACGGTGCGCATGATGCAATCGCCGGTTGTTACAATTTGTATGGGACTTGCTGCGAGTATGGGTTCTATTTTATTGAGTGGCGGGGTAAAAGGAAAGCGCGCAATTTATCCGCATGGTGAAGTGATGATACATCAGCCGAGCATCGGCGGATATTTTCAGGCAACGAGCGCCGACATTGAAATTCATGCAAAGCAAATGCAACGCACCAAAGAAATCAGTGCACAAATTCTTGCTAACAATACAGGCAAAAGTTTTGATAGGATCATGAAAGATTTCGATCGCGATTACTGGATGGATGCCAAAGAGGCAGTAGAGTACGGGATCGTTGATACCATTATAGAAAAAATCTGATTTGTACATAACAAAAAATTAAATGCCCGTAAGCAAATATTTTAAGTTTTATATTTGCTAACAGGTATTGATTCTTTATAATTAAAATATGCCTAAGCAAACAAACCTTCATTGTTCATTTTGTGGTCGCAGCCGCGATGAGGTAAAAATTCTTATCGCCGGGCAGGAAGGTCATATTTGCGAAAATTGTATAGAGCACGCACAGGAAATTATCATGCAGGAATTGCAGGTGAGAGATGAAACACTTACTACGCAATATAAATTCAACATTCGCAAACCCATTGAAATAAAAAATTATCTTGACCAATATGTGATAGGGCAGGAGGACGCAAAAAAAATTCTTTCTGTTGCTGTTTACAATCACTACAAAAGAATTACGCGTAAACAACAAAACGATGATGTTGAAATTGAAAAGAGCAACATTATTATGGTGGGTGAAACCGGAACGGGAAAAACTTTACTTGCAAAAACAATTGCTAAGTTGCTGAATGTTCCGTTTGCTATTGTTGACGCAACTGTTTTTACAGAAGCAGGGTACGTTGGTGAAGATGTTGAAAGCATGCTTACACGTTTATTACAGGCTTGCAATTATGATGTGGCTGCTGCAGAAAAAGGAATTGTTTTTATTGATGAGATAGATAAGATTGCGCGTAAAGGCGATAATCCATCTATAACAAGAGATGTGAGTGGTGAAGGTGTTCAACAAGGGTTATTAAAAATGCTCGAAGGAACTGAAGTATTGGTACCACCGCAAGGCGGAAGAAAACACCCCGAGCAAAAGATGATAAAAATAAACACTACAAATATTTTATTTATTTGTGGTGGTGCATTTGACGGCATTGATAAAATTATTGCCCGCAGAATAAATACTAATGCCATTGGATTTAATGTAAACAAAGAAGAACAGGAACATCAGCGTAAAAATTTATTGCAGTTTGTGAATGCGCAAGACATGAGAAGTTTTGGGTTGATACCTGAACTGCTTGGTCGTTTGCCGGTTGTTACCTACTTAAATCCGCTTACTGCAGAAACGCTGCGTTTAATTTTAACCGAACCAAAGAATAGTTTAATAAAGCAATACACCCGCCTTTTTGAGCTGGAAGGTATTAAGCTTACTGTTGATGAAGATGTTTTGGAATTTATGGTAAGCAAAGCCATGGAATTTAAATTAGGTGCAAGAGGTTTGAGGAGTATTTCCGAGCACATTCTTACCGATGCAATGTTTGAATTGCCCGGCAGCAATAAAAAAGAATTACATCTCACACTCGAATATGCAACCAAGAAGTTTGACAAGAGCAAGATGAGTAAACTAAAGGTTGCTTAATTATTTTTTCTTTTAGCTTTTTGTATTTTCAGAAATTCTTCAAATTGTTGCAGTGAAAAGCTGCTGAGATTTTGCAGTTTTGTAATGCCGGCTTTTTGGGCAGCAAGCACTCCATATTTTGTATGTTGAAAAGCTTTTGTTGAATGCGCATCCGGATTAATAGAGATTAAAACATTTTTTTCAGTGCAATAATTAAGATAACGCCAGTCCATATCTAAACGCCTTGGATTTGCATTTAGCTCTACTATTACATTATATTCAGCACAGGCATCGATAATTTTTTTATGATTAACAGGATAACCTGCACGGCTCAATAATAATCTTCCGGTGCAATGCCCTAATATAGATGTGAACGGGTTTTTTATTGCATTCAACAAACGCATCATTGCCTTTTCTTCATTCATTTTTAAATTAGAATGAACGGAAGCGATGACTAAATCAAAGCTGTTTAAAACTTCATCAGAATAATCCAAACTTCCATCATTTAAAATATCACTTTCGATGCTTTTAAAAATTTTAAATGGCTTTAATTTTTCATTCAATTCATTAATCTCTGCGTGTTGTGCTTTTAATCTTTCTTCGGTTAAACCGTTTGCGTAAAACGCTGTTTTGGAGTGATCGCTGATAACCAAATATTGCAAACCCATTTTTATTGCAGCATCAGCCATTTCTTCCAGTGTGTTGTTGCCATCACTCCATTTTGAATGGCTATGAATGATGGCAGTTATATCTTTTGGCTGAATGATTTCAGGCAAATTATTTTTTTCAGCAATTTCAATAACAGCAGTTGCTTCCCTTAAATAAGAAGGAATGAATTGAATATTTGCTTTTTCAAAAATTTCTTCTTCAGATGAATAAAAGGTTGAATTATTCAACGGAAACCTTTTATTCCATTCATCTAGAAATTCTTCGCTGCAGGAAGTTGTAAATAATTTCTGATAAAGCTTGTTTGTTCCGGTATGATAAAAATGCAAGAAAATATTTTCATTTTTTCCCTGGAAAATTGATTCGCCTGCATCTATTTTTTCTGTAACAAAATTGTTTTGTAAAAGAAAAGCCTGCAGTTCAGCTTCGCCAATATTTGTAACCCATTCAAGTTTATCTATGGTTTCTAAATGCCTGCGAAAAATCCCTGTTTGTAAAAATGTTTTATCAGGAAATTGATTCTTCAATTTTTCATCGAACGATAATTCAAACGCTTCAATCTGTGCATACAAATAACTGCCAATATTATTGAGAAAATACTCAATTGATTCCTGGATACTTTTCTGCGTTTTTTCTCCAAATCCTTTGTACAGCGTAAGCCGGTTTTCGTTGCAGGCATATAATAATTCACCAATGCTTTCAATACCCATCTCTTTCCATATAACTGTAATTTTTTTGGGACCGATGCCTTTAATATTCATCATTTGCATAATGCCTGGAGGCGTTTTTTCAATTAGTTCCGTTAGTGCGGCAATTTCACCGCGCTCAAATATTTCAATAATTTTTTTTGCCGCAGAATCGCCGATGCCTTTTATTGAAGAAAGTTTGTTCGCAGGTATTTCTGAGAGCTGTTCCGTTAATTTATCGATTGTAAAAGCAGCAGAAGAATAAGCTTTTGCTTTAAAACTGTTTTCGCCATGAATATCCATGAGTTTAGACAATAACGAAAACTGGTCAGCAATAAAAGAATTATCAGCAGTCATTTTTCAAAACTAATATTGTTGATGTAAATAAAATAAAAAAGCCATTCCGGAGAATGGCTTTACAATATTTAAATGAAATTAATTTGAATACACAATAACCAGTTTTGGCCTCTTTGAAGGATCAACGCTTTCGGAAGAATAAAAACCATAGGAATTATAAATTTTTTCTTTATCCAGTTGCAGCATGAACCCATAATTTTTTGAGGGATTTTGTACAAACGTTCCAACCATTTGAGTAACGTCAGATGAAGTATTATCATTCCATTGTTTTGTTGATGGAGATATTAAACTTTCACCTGCAAGTGTGGTTGATGGTTTAGTGTTCCAAGTCACGGAGTTTTCATCCCAATTAGTTATTATTCTCCGAATAAACACATCGTTAGGTCCAAAACTTTTATATGGAGAGCCTGGGTAATATGAATTTCCTTGCGGTAAATGCACAGATCCTTCGTCTAATCCATATAAAAATAAAGTGGCTTGTTTTACAGAACTATTTTTAGGGATTTGAGCAAGATCGGTAAATTTTATAAGCGACCTTGAGAAAATTAATCTACCCAGATCCGTCCATGCTAATACTTTAAATTGATCAATAAAGCCACTGTTATGTGTTGCATAAGAAGAATCATCAGGGCTATATTCTATCCATGCATCTTGGCCTTTTTGATTCCCGGGTTGCAATACTAATTTAATGTTACCGGAAGTTGTTCTGTAAATACCAGGTGCATCTGATTCAGATATTTCATCAGATGAAACCTTAAGAACGATTGAATTAGTAGACGCGGCTTCTTTTTTACAACTAAAAAAAAGAGCGGGGAGAAAAAATAGTGAAGCAAAAATTGCTTTAGAAGTTGAAAATTTCATTTTGGTTTTGTTTATGATTAAAATATGAAAGTAATACAGTTCAAATCATTTTATAAAAAAACTTTTTGGAAGAAATAATTTTTGGGGACAGGGAGATAAGCATGAGGGTATTTCTTGAATATTTGGTAATTAGTTCCCAATCTTTAAAAGGATTTCTTAGATGAAATATGTTATCGATAATACTGCATATAAGAAATATTGGGATTTCGATTGTATAAAAGAAGAGATTAAAAAGAAACCATCCAACGCCATATTGTTTTCTTATTCTTAAATTATTTGAAACCATGAGTTGTAAGCCTTTCTTGCTATAAAGATCAAAATAGCCTTTTTCAGAAGTTTTTGTTTCTGCATTAATAACTTCTCCCTGCAAATGAAAAATATTCAAATCTCCATACACAACTAAATCACCGAACTTTTTTAAACGAGAACACCACTCTGATTCTTCTGCATAAAGGAAAAAGTCTTCATCCATTAAACCTGCATTGTTGATAGCAGTTTTTTTTACCATTAAAAACGCTCCGTTAATCCAATCAACTAACTGTCTTGAGGAAGCTTGCTGAACATTAGTTTTTTTAGCTTTAAGAGAAAAAGCTAAGCTTCTTAACAGCTTTCCTAAATAAGGCAATGGAAGTAAATGATTCAATCCTCCTTTCATAAAATAGTTACCTGTTATTTGAGCAGAACCATCGCCATTAAGTAATTGAACTGAACATGCAATTGCATCATCAAAAATAAATTGCGCAAAGCATTTGTTAATGCAATCATCAATTACAACTGTATCTGGATTTAGTAATAATATAATTTCACCGGTTGCATTTCTGATACCGGCATTATTTGCTCTTGCAAAACCTGAATTATAGTTCATATCAATCCACTTAATAAAAGAAAATTTTTCAACTAAGTATTGTTTACTATTGTCAGACGAATTATTATCAACTATGATCCATTCGAAATTTTTATAAGATTGAAATTTGCTTGCACTATTAATACAATCTTCTATATATTTCGGCGAATTGTAGTTTACTATTATAACAGATAAATGCAAGATGTAATGGTAATTGCTCAGCTCAAATATAGCTGACAATACTTCTATATATTTATAAAAAAGAATTTCTTACCAGTGAAATTATTTCTTTTCATCCCGGTTTTTTTTATAAGCTGCTTTATTTATTCCCAGGATTATACATATACGCAATATGAAAGTAAAGATGGTTTAGCTGGCTCAACAGTTTATTGCGCAGAGCAGGATAAAGATGGTTTTATTTGGTTTGGAACTGAAACAGGCTTAAGCAGATTTGACGGAACTAATTTTTTGAATTACACATTAGAACAAGGTTTACCCGATAATGAAATTCTGAAAATGTTTTGTGACTCACAAAATCGCTTATGGCTTTCTACTTTTAGATCAGCTATATGTTATATATCTAACGGTAAAGTACACAATCAATACAATGATAGTATTTTAAAAAAAATTCATTTAAATGGAATCGCGTGGCAAGTATGTGAAAATAAAAAGGGAGATATATTAATAAGAGAGTATAGTGTTTTGCATATAATAACAGCAAAGAATGCTGTATTAGAAATAAAAAATTTAGATGCATCACCCAGTTTTTTTTCGGCCATCTCTGAAAGCGAAAATGGAAATTTTCTTGTTTGCAATAATGATAAGATTTATGAATTAGATACCGATTTTCATCCACATTTAATTAAACAGGTTTCTATTCCTAAGAAATTTAAATATCTAACGCATTTAAGTGCGCATATTTTTTTATCTCATTCTTCTTTAGTTGAGTACACAGCTTACTCGTTAGATTCCGGCAAACAGGTGTTATATCAAAGTCCGCCACCATTAATAGCAACACAAATTTTAAATGATAGCTTGATATGCGTAAATAATATAAATGGCTGTTCAATATGGAATTTTTATACAGGAAAAAGCATAAATAAAATTTTGCCTGGAGAGCCTGTTTCTTCAGTATTCATCGATAATGAAAATAATTATTGGTTTACAACTTTAGGCAGAGGTGTTTTCAAACTTAATTCAACCTTTATTAAAACAATTCCTTTGCGGAGAAATAATGGAGACCGGGTTTCTGTTTTTTCTTTAATAAAGTTTAATAATTCAATCGTAGCCGGAACTGATGGTTGTTATCTGTTTTCAATGAATCCTGTTGATCCTCAAAATTATTCTACCTGGAAATTAAGATATAAGTCTGAAGTTAAAAACAGAATAATCGGCATTCAAAAATCAGGCAATACACTATATGTTGGTACAGATGACAATTTATTAAAGACAAACTTTTATAAGCTTAAGCAGATTAAGAGTTTTTTAAGCATCAAAGACTTATTCTTATTAAATAAGGATACTATCTTAATTGGCGCATTTAATTGTCTTGTATTGTTAGATGCAAATAAGCTTAAAATTATTGACACGATTTTTAGAGACCGGGTTACATCTTTAAATGCAATTGGTAAAGAAGTGTACGTTGGAACATTAAACGGATTAATAATTAAAAATTTAATAAATAATACAGAAATCAAACCTGATGCAGATATATTAAACACGAGAATAACTGACATTGAAAAGGATGAAAATAATGTTTTATGGATTGGAACTTATGGGTTAGGAGTTGTTGGATTTAAAGATGGAAAAATCGTTTCAAGTTTTTCTTTAAAGGATGGATTAACGAGCAATATTTGCAGGTGTTTATCAGTAGATAAAAATACTTTATGGGTTGGTACTGATAAGGGGCTTAGCAAAATTGATCTACAGTCGCGTAATATTACGACATATACAAATTTAGATGGTCTTCCAACAAATATTATTAATGCAGTAGTAGGAGATTCGCAAATGG
Source organism: Bacteroidota bacterium (assembly GCA_048498595.1). GTDB lineage: Bacteria > Bacteroidota > Bacteroidia > Chitinophagales > Chitinophagaceae > Parafilimonas. The sequence continues at coordinate 7,819 of JBEHXR010000032.1, read as the reverse complement.
TTTACATCGGTACTGCAAGCGGAATTACTTATTTCAATTTCAATAACTCCATTGCAAAGTCGAGATGTATTTTACATATAAATTTAATTTCATCCGGAAGCGATACATTAAATGAATCAGTTATTAAACTTCCACCTAAAAAAAATGAAATAAAGTTTGATTATGTAGGGATATCTTATAACTCAGGTGGAGAAATTAATTATTATTACAGAATAAATGAGCTTAATAATAATTGGAGTGAAACCAATAATACATCTATAATATTTCCTGCACTTCCTGCCGGAAAATACACGTTTCAAATAAAAGCAATTAATAAATATGGTGCAAGCAGTAAAGTAATTACAATTCCATTTGAGATAGAAAAAGAAATATGGCAGAAGGCATGGTTTCAGATTTGTTTTTTAGTTGTTGTTAGTTTATTCGCCTGGCTAATAATCAACATATCCATAAAATCAATTAGAAAAAAAGAATCTGAAAGAGCCTTAATAAGAGAACAAATTGCTGAATTAAAACAAAAGGCGCTAAAATCGCAAATCAACCCGCACTTTATTTTCAATTGTTTAAATTCAATACAGCAATACATAATCGATAATGACATAGAAGGTTCGAACAGGTTTATAAGCAGTTTCGCCGGAATTATAAGAAAAACGTTAGAGTTTTCAGAAAGAAATGAGATTACCCTGGTTGAAGAATTGAATTATATTGAGAATTATCTTAAACTGGAAAAAGAGCGATTTGAGAATAGTTTTATCTACCATATTTGCATTGCAAAAAATGTACAACCCGAAAATTATAACTTGCCACCTTTAATTTTACAACCGCTTATTGAAAATGCTGTGAGACATGGTGTAAGATCTCGTAACGATAACGAAGGGAAAATAATAGTGAGCGTAAAACTTGAAAATGCTTATATTTTGATAACAATCGAAGACAATGGTCGGGGAATAAATTTAAAGAAACCGACATCAGAAAAATTTTCAAACCATAATTCAATGGGTATAAATCTGGTGAAAGAACGAATTAAAGTTCTGAATGATACCAGAGTGCACAAAATTTTGTTTGAGGTTGAAACATTAGAAAACACCTCTTCATTTCCGGGCACCATTGTAAAACTTTTATTTCCTTTATGAGAACAATTATAGTTGAAGATGAACCTAAAAACACAAAGATCCTAAAGAAATTTTTAAATGATTTTATACCATCTATAGATGTAATTGGAGAGGCAAACAATATTCAAAAAGCAAAAAATGTATATTTTAGTTTAAAACCAGACCTCTTGCTTTTGGATATTCAATTATCTGATGGAAATGCTTTTGATTTACTTGATGAAATAATGCCTGTAACATGCGAGATAATATTTATAACGGCGTATAATTCATATGCAATTAAAGCATTTAAATACAGCGCAATTGATTATCTTCTGAAGCCAATTAATTTAGATGAATTAAAAGTTGCAATAAAAAATGCAGAAGCAAAACTCAACCAAAAAACTGTGAATTTGCGTTTGCAGAAATTAGTTGAAAACTTTAATAAACCACACATTGATAAAATAGCAGTTAATGTTGAGAATGAAATTGTATTTATTGATGCACATAAAATCATGTATTGCAAAGCACAGGGTAACCAAACTCTGGTGCATACAATTTCTAACAAAGCTCTAATTGCCTATCAGTCCATAGGACAGTTTGAAGAAATGTTATCTGATGAAAATTTTTTTCGGGTTCATAATTCTTTTCTCATTAATCTTAACTGTATAAATAAGTATATTAAAGGTAGAGGTGGCATTGTTGTAATGCAGGATGGAACCCGTATTGAAGTTGCTTCAAGAAGAAAAGACGCTTTTTTATCTTCTTTTAAAACTTAAAACACACTTATTCCAAATAATTACACGCTTGTTCTAATTTATTACGCATATAAACTTTTTTTATTTTCAATCTGAAAAGGAATATATTTTTACGAAACAAAATTATTACCTCAGTTTTCAACCCTAAACAACTTAAGTTGCTCCTATCTTAAAATCGGTTTTGAATAAATCTTCTTAAAAAACAAAAATAAGTTTTGAATAACCGGAACCCTATCTATAATTGCCGCAATTTTTATGCTAAAGTCATTTGAAGGGTTAAATGAATTAACAGGAACTAAGATATCAGCATAAGATTTACACTTGCATAAAAAGGTTGCTACTGAAAGATTCTTTCTTTTAGGTTTTGGTGTTCGCAGCAATCTATGTGCAAGCCCTTTGCACCATACATGTATAAATTCAATCGATTGTTGCTGTATCACTTTATTGTAGTCCTCGTTGCGTTGTTGTAATAAATGAAGGAAATAAATGAATTTTTCGAAGGCATTTTGCATCTTAACGTCTGTAGATATAGTTGTAGTGCTTTGGTGTAATCGAAAAGAAAAACATTCTTTAACACTACTTGCTTTGTAGGAAAGTTCTGCTGCGTTAATCCACAATTCAAAATCAGCAAATAACAAATTTGGGTACGAAGGTATCCCGCCAAGTCTATTATAATCATTTGATCGAATCATAAATCCTGTTCCATTAACATCAATTTTTTGCTGAAGAAAAGATGATAAAAACTCACTTGCATTTTGCTTTTCATCCATCGGCTTACAATACTTAATAATATTTCCCTTCGCATCAATAAACCTGAAATGTGTTTGATATAAACTTGCATCAGGATATTGATTAATCAAATCATTCATTACCTGCAAATAGTTTGCATCAAACAAATCATCATGACCTGTAATTGTTATGAATTCATTCTTTTCAATATTTACAATTCTCGCCCAATTCTCTTCAATGCTTAGTGATTTCTCAGATGGTATAACGATGATACGTTTATCAGTTAAGGTCTGTAACCATTCTACTGTTCCGTCGGTACTTTTATTTTCGAGGATAATTAAATTAAAATCGTTGAGTGTTTGTGCAAGAATAGAATCAACACATTCTTTGATATAATTGCCGCCATTTTTTACGGGTAAAATAAAACTGAAACGCATCGAAGCAAAGATGTCATTTTTCTTTTAATCTTAAACCTAACAGGTTTACAAAAGCTGTTAGGTTGGGTTTAAAGCTTCTTTTAATTTTTCTATACTTCCCCAAAAGTGCATAGGCTCGTAATCTGTATAAGGGTAATAACCAAGATTAAGTTTGATTGATTTGCCGGTTGCTTTTAAATATTGCTCAACAAAATCTTTAACTGAAATGGGAGCACCGCTGCAACAATTTATTATGCCTTCTACATTTTTCTGTAATGCGATGTTCACAATGTTCGCAGCAACTTTTTCAATCGGCAAATAGTCTCTTGTTTGTTCACCTCCGCTCATGCTGAAAGTTGTATCACCATTTGCCAAAGCTTTATCTAATTGTGATAACAATGAATTTGGGTTTTGCCCTTTACCATACATATAAAACAAGCGGACCCATTTGAGTGAAAACGCAAATTGCGTTTGCAATTCTTCAAGAAAAATTCTCAATTCATTTTTTGCAACCGCATATGGGTTTGCAGGTTCTGGAATCATATCTTCAGTTAAACAACCTTCATGCATTCCATATTCAAGGCAAGTGCCGGTAACCGTTAAATCTTTTAAACCATTTTGAATTAAGTTTTTCAGTAGGATCTTATGCCTTGGCAAATTGATCTCTGTATGAAAAGATGATTTATAGTTAGGTAAGCCTTCCCATGCAAGATGAATTGCAATATCAGGCTCATTAAAAAACAAAAAGTAATTAGTAAGTGAATCAAGCTGAGCAAAATCGAATGAAATATATTTTACGTTATCAAACCAAAATTCTTGGTTTGCTTTTTCTTCGTTTGAAGACGTAACAATGATGTCAACTTTAAGTTTTAGCAGTTCTGTAATAACATAATTACCTACAAAACCTGTTGCGCCTGTTACTAAAACTTTCATCAGATAAAACTTAATTCAGGAATCGGGATTACAAATTGCGCGTTCCAATCTTTTATATAAGATAATTGCTTTGTGATCTCATCTTTTAAATTCCATGGAAGAATGATTACATAATCCGGCTTTGTTTGTTTTAAATATTCTTCATTCACAACAGGAACATGACTTGCCGGCAAAAACTTATTTTGTTTGTAAGGATTTGCATCAACAACAAAATTGATGAGATCATTTTTAACGCCACAATAATTTAAAAGCGTATTGCCTTTTGCTGCCGCACCATACGCGGCAACACTTTTCCCTTTCTTTTTTTGTTGAACCAAAAAATCAAGCAATGCCAATTTTATGTTCAATGCTTTCTGTTGAAAATTGTTGTAATATTCTAAAGTCAACATGCCCTTATCTTCTTCTTTTTTTAATAGCGCATTTACCTTACCAGAGACTTTTAATTCATCATTTTCTTTATGCTTTGCATAAATGCGAAGCGAACCGCCATGTGTAGGCAACTCGTCAACATCAAACATTTCCAAACCTTGCGCTTCAAATATTTTTTTTACTGTGTGAAATGATAAGTAAGAAAAATGTTCGTGGTAAATAGTATCGAATTGATTATTGTCCACCAACTGCATTAAGTGCGGAAATTCAATTGTAATAACACCTGTTGGTTTCAAAATAATTTTCATTCCACCAACAAAATCGTTGATATCAGGAACGTGCGCCAGAACATTATTGCCTAATAACAGGTCAGCCTGAATTCCTTTGCCAGCAAGGCTTTTCGCCAATACAACACCAAAAAAATCGACGATAGATTTTATGCCTTTTTCTTCCGCAACTCTTGCAGTGTTGGCTGTTGGTTCAATACCAAGAACCGGAATATTTTTTTCTTTGAAGTATTGCAAAAGATAACCGTCGTTTGAAGCAACTTCAATTACTTGCGATTCTTTATTCAACCTGAATCGTTCAGTCATCATTTCAACATAATTTTTTGCATGCGCTAACCAGCTTGTTGAATAAGATGAATAATAGACATATTCACTGTTGAAAATTGCATCAGACTTTTTGTATTCATCAACCTGCACTAAAAAACAATTTGAACAGGTATAAACTTTTAATGGGTAATATACTTCCGGTTCATTCAACTGTTCTTTTGTAAGAAAAGAATTGGATGCGGGAGAATTTATAAGATCAATAAAAACATGTTCGAGCTCTGTTTTGCAAAACCTGCATTGCATAATTAAATTCCTTTAAAATTTGCGTCAAGATACGGATGCGATTTATCTCTTTCTGAAATAACGGTAACCGGTAACTTCCATTCAATGTTAATTTTCGGATCATCGAATTTTATACCATCTTCAACATTTGGTTTATAATATTCGGTATGATGATACAATAATTCACAATCGTCCGCCAAACACTGAAACCCATGCGCAAAACCTTCCGGTATGTACATCATTTTTTTGTTAGAAGATGAAAGCTCTGCCCCAAACCATTGCAAAAATGTTTTTGAATTTTTACGAAGATCAATGATCACATCAAACACCGTTCCTGCAATGCAACGCACCAATTTAATTTCACTAAATGGTGGCAGTTGGTAATGCATTCCACGCAATGAGCCTTTCTTATATGTGCACGAATGATTCATTTGTAACCACTCTTTGTTATGACTAATCTGCCTAAACTCATCCATACAAAAATATCGCGCAAACCAACCACGCTCATCAGTGAAGGGTTCAAGTTCAATTGTATAACTGCCCTGTAGTTTTGTTTCAGTGAAAATCATGATTCACATTCTTGCTCTTCAATAAGTAGGGAAGAGTAAAAATATTTTATAGTTTTAAATAATTATCGAATTGACCTTGACTAAAGCTGATGTTAAGTTTTCCTTTTAACCCAAGACTTAATTCTTGGACCATTACATTTAAAACCGAGCTTTGAATAGAGCCTGATAAAGATATTCCATTAACCCAAGGCTTAAGCCCTGGGTTATAACTTACTATGAGATTATTGGCTTTAGCCAAAGTGCATATTATCATAATGAAAGATAATTTTCGATCTGCTGAAATGTATATGCAGCAAGAATTTTAGAAGATTTTTTATACCAGTTAATGCTCCATTCAATTGCCTGCTGGGCGTTCAATTTCGGCTGCCACTTCAATTCTTTTTGTGCTTTTTCAATGCTTAATTTCAATAAGCCTGCTTCATGGGGAGCAGACTTATCTGACATGTTTTTCCATTCACCATTACCCCAGGTTTTAATAGCGATTTCAACCAACTCTTTTACTGTTAAATGATCGTTAGGCAAGGGACCAAAATTATAAGCACCTGAAAATTTTTGTGGTTCATTATTCAACATTTCGCCCAACAACAAATAACCAACCAAAGGTTCAAGCACGTGCTGCCACGGACGAACTGCATTTGGATTTCGTACTTCAACTGCTTTATTAATTTGCAGGGAACGAACAATGTCAGGGATGATGCGATCTTTATTCCAATCACCACCACCAATAACATTTCCTGCACGAACGCTTGCAATTGCTTTTTGATGCTGATCGAAGTTTTTGATATTGAAAAACGAATTTCTGAAAGAACTGATCACTAATTCGGCGCAAGCTTTGCTCGAAGAATAAGGATCATAACCACCAAGCGCATCATCTTCTTTATATAAAATGGAATTATCTTCTTTATTCTCGTACACTTTATCTGTGGTAATACAAACAACAGTGCATTTTTTTTTAAGAGGGATAAGCGCTTCCAAAACATTTGCAGTTCCGATAACATTTACATCAAAAGTTTCTGCAGGAATTTCATACGAGCGGCGAACCAGCGGCTGTGCGGCGAGATGAAAAATATAATCGGGTTGAAATGCTTCAATTTCTTTTTGCAAACGTTGTTTATCTCTTACATCGGCAATAACACTTTGCATGTTGATGGACGGTTGTAATATTTCATACAAACCATCAATATATTCAGGCTCTAATGCGAACCCTTTTATTTCTGCATTCAACTTATATAATACGGCACATAGCCATGCGCCTTTAAAACCCGTGTGCCCGGTGATAAAAATTTTTTTATTCTTATAATATTGCGGAAGTTGATTTACCAGGTTTTCCATTTTGCATTTCCTGATTGCCAGAGATTTTCTAATTCAATTTTATCGCGCAATGCATCCATTGGTTTCCAAAAACCGGTGTGTTTATAAGCAACCAATTGTTTATCATTGGCAAGATTTTGCATGGGTGCATCTTCCCACATTATATCATCAATATTTGCGTCGTTCAAGTAATTAAACACATCCGGTTTCAAAACAAAAAAGCCACCATTGATCCACTTGTTATCACCTTTTGGTTTTTCTTTGAAATGATCGACCACACCACCGCTTTCAATTTCCATGCTGCCAAATCTTCCTTCAGGCTGCACTGCAGTTACTGTTGCAATTTTGTTATGAGATTGATGGAATTTTAATAATTCAGTAATGTTTATATCGGCAACACCATCACCATAAGTCAACATAAAATCTTCATTGCCTGTATATTTTTGAATTCGTTTTAAACGACCGGCAGTTTTAGTATTTGCACCTGTATCCACTAACGTTACTGTGAATGATTCTGCCTGCGTGTTATGCACTTCAACATTATTGTTTTTTAGGTTTATAGTTAAGTCTGAATTATGCAGGTAGTATTGCATGAAGTATTCCTTAATAAAAAATCCTTTATAACCAAGGCAAACAACAAACTCATTAAAACCAAAGCCGCTGTAAATTTTCATGATATGCCAAATGATGGGTTTGCCGCCAATTTCCACCATTGGCTTGGGGCGCACATCGGTTTCTTCTGCCAGCCTTGTGCCTAATCCGCCTGCAAAAATTACAACCTTCATATTTGGTTTTGCTGCAAAGTAAAAGGAA
>JBEHXR010000031.1:0-17444 GCA_048498595.1 Bacteroidota bacterium | reverse complement strand
GTTGAATATTTTATCTCTGCATTATCCAAAGCAATCAGCTCAACAACGGCTGCGTGCAATTGATTTTCGTCACGCATCGGTGCCGTGCAGCCTTCGAGATAACTTACATAAGCGCCTTCGTCAGCAATCAATAATGTGCGTTCAAACTGACCTGTATTTTCTGCGTTGATGCGGAAGTAGGTGGAAAGTTCCATCGGGCAACGAACGCCTTTCGGAATATAACAAAAAGAACCATCTGTAAAAACCGCAGAATTCAATGCCGCAAAGAAATTGTCTGTCATCGGCACAACAGAACCCATATATTTTTTAACTAAATCGGGATGATGTTGAATGGCTTCTGTTATTGAACAAAAAATAATTCCCTGTTCTGCCAATTGCGCCTTGAAAGTTGTTCCAATGGAAACACTGTCAATAACAGCATCCACCGCAATTCCTGACAAACGGTTTTGTTCATTCAAGGAAATACCAAGCTTATCAAAAGTTTTGCGGAGTTCAGGATCAATTTCATCCAGACTTTTTGGCGCCACTTTTTGCTTTGGTGCCGAATAATATTTTATATTTTGATAATCAATTTTTGGATAGGAAATGTTTGCCCATTGCGGCTCATGATTGCCAAGGCTTTGCCAATATTTAAAAGCTTTTAATCGCCATTGAAGCATCCATTCCGGCTCTTCTTTTTTTGCGGAAATAAAACGAATTATATCTTCATTTAAACCGAGTGGAGCTTCATCTGCTTCTATTTGGGTAACGAATCCATATTTGTAATCACTAAGCGCTGTTTGCTCTAAGGTCTCAATCATTTCGCTCATGCTGCAAATTTACAAATCTATTTGTACAAAAAAGTATAAATAGATTTTAAAACACAGTTTTTCCGCTTTTAGAAAATAAAATTTATATACTTGCCAAATGAAAAAGATCGCATTTTTAATCTCAGTCTGCATTTCTGTTTTTACTTTAAAAGTTTTTTCTCAGCCACCTTTTTATGATGAAATCCGTGCGTTTAAAATCCAGGACAGCTTGCACAAGCCACCTCAACATGCAATTCTTTTTGTAGGCAGTTCTTCATTTAGAAAATGGACTGATGTGCAATCGTATTTTCCCGGTTATACAATTATTAACCGCGGGTTTGGCGGATCTACTTTGTCTGATGTAATTCGATATGCTGATGACATTATCTTTCCATATAACCCAAAAGAAATAGTTATTTATTGTGGCGAAAATGATTTTGCGGCTGATACCGCTGCCGGTGCTGAAACTGTTTTTAACCGGTTTAAAACTTTATATGGAATGATCAGAAAAAAATTACCTGCAGCTCCGGTTGTTTTTATTTCAATAAAACCAAGCCCAAGTCGCAGAGAATATTGGGCAAAAATGATTGAAGCGAATCGGTTAATAAAAAATTATATCGGCACACAAACACATGCGAGTTTTGTTGATGTTTTTGATTTGATGTTAAACGATCACAATCAGCCAAAGCCTGAAATATTTTTAAGTGACAGTTTACACATGAATGCAAGTGGATATAAGATTTGGCAGAAAGCGATTCAACCGTATTTGATTAAATAACGGTCAACCGTTAACCGTCAACGGTCAGCCGTTTTCACTTCATTCGCTTTCAGCACTCTTATAAAATTTCCGCCGAGAATTTTTTGAATATCGGTTTTATTGTAACCGCGTTCAAGCAATGCTTTTGTTATTAAAGGAAAAGATGTTACATCATCCATTTCTTGTGGCGGAAAACTGATGCCATCAAAATCACTTCCTAAACCAACATAATCAACACCAATAAGCTTTACGATATAATCCAAATGATCGAGTAATAAGTGAAAAGGTGCACGCATATCTTTTACTTCATCAGCATATTTTAAAAACAAATAATTATCAGCAAAAAATTCCGGCTTGCCTGCTTTCATTAAAGAATCTTTTTCTGCTTTATGATTTTTTTCAAATGCTTCTTCTTTTGCATTGAATGTGCTATCCAAGAAACCGGAATAAAAATTTAATTGAATAACGCCGCCATTTTTTGCAATGGCTTTTATCTGGTCATCTTTTAAATTTCTGTAAACAGGACATAGTTTATAAACATCACTATGCGAAACAAGAATTGGTTTTGTTGATGTGTTGATGGCATCCCAAAATGTTTGTTCACCCACATGACTTAAATCAACCATCATTCCTATTTTATTCATGTGTTGCACAACCTGTTTTCCAAAATCTGTTAAACCTTTTTTGCGGGATGATTGCGCAGAATCAGTTTCAAACTTTGCACTTGTTGACCAATCTGTATTGTTATTCCATGTCAACGTCATATATCTTGTGCCACGTGCATATAAACTATCAAGTTTATTTAAATCGTCTTCCATCATATGCCCGCCTTCAACGCCGATCATGCATGCAAGTTTATGTTGCTTTACTGCCTGCATTAACTGAGTTGAATTTGTAACCAGCATCATACTATCGGGATGACGGCTTATCCATGCATACAATGTATCTATTTCGCGATTGGCAAAAGCAAAAGGTTGTGGTTGTGTTTCATCACACCAGATTGAAAAAACCTGCGCATCAATTCCGGCTTTAAACATGCGAACCAAATCGCTATGTGTTAAGCCGGTAAGATTGCTATCAAAGCGATAACCTTTTTCAATGCACGTACTAATTATATCATTGTGTGTATCGCAAACAATAGAATTGAAGTGAAGCTTTTTATAAGATTGCGCATTTGCATCAATCAAAAAAACTATTGCAGCAAGAACAAAAACAAATTTCTTCATGAGCGTGAAAGTAGGAAGAAAAGTCAGAAAGTCGGTGAGTCCGGAAGTCAGCAAGAAAGAATAAATTTTGTTCACCTTCCTGCTTTCAGACTTCCGGTCTTTTCCAACTTCCACACTTATATTTGAACCATGTCTGCAGAAAAAATAATTGCTGATTGGAAACAAAAAAAATACAAACCGGTTTATTGGCTTGAAGGTGAAGAACCTTTTTTTATTGATGAAGTAATTGATTATGCTGAACACAAAATTTTAAATGAAAGCGAAGCATCGTTCAACCTCACCATTTTTTATGGCAAAGATGCAGACTGGGCAAGTGTTGTAAATGCATGCATGGGTTACCCGATGTTTGGCGAAAGAAAAGTTGTGTTGTTGAAAGAAGCGCAGCAAATGAAAGACATTGAGAAACTTGAAAATTATATTTCAAAGCCGTTAGTGTCAACAATTTTTGTAGTGAGTTATAAAGAAAAAAAATTAGATGCACGTACAAAATTTTCAAAAGCGGTTAAACAACATGGTGAGCTTTTATCAACAAAAAAAATTTACGACAATCAACTGCCTGAATGGACGCAGGAAATGATTGTTGCAAAAGGTTTGTCTATTCAACCAAACGCTTTGTCAATTCTGGTTGATCATATTGGAAATGATCTAAGCCGTTTGAAAAATGAAGTTGAAAAAATTTCTATCAATCTTAATAAAAGAAAAAATATTACAGAAGATGATATTGAAAATTATGTTGGTGTAAGCAAAGAATTTAATGTGTTTGAATTGCAGGATGCGATCAGCCAAAAAAATTTACCAAAAGCGATTCGCATCATAGAATATTTTGGAGCAAACCCCAAGGCTGCGCCGATGCAGCTTATTTTACCAACATTATATAATTACTTCAGCAAAATTTATGTTGCTGCTGCGGAGTCAAATTATTCTGAAGCAGCATTGAGACCTTTATTTTATAATAATCCGTTTGCAGTAAAGCAGGCAATTGGTGCTGTAAAAAATTATGGTTATTCTGGCACTGAAAAAATTTTATTGTTACTGCATGAATACAATCTTAAAAATATTGGCATTAACAGCAGCGGCACATCCGACAGCGATTTATTAAAAGAGTTAGCAGTTAAAATTATTGCTGATTAATGATAAAAAAAGCTGTCACGAAAATCGTGACAGCTTTTGCTCAAAAATGAATTTATATTATTGCTTTACAAACTTTGAAGTATTAATAACACTTCCATTCTTATCAACAATAACCAATAAGTAAGTACCGCCTGTTAATTTGCTTACATCAATTTGCGTATTAGATGAACTTGCTTGTTTTTGTAAAACCATCTTTCCGAAAATATCAACAACTTTTATTGTTGCTCCGGCTTTTAATGCTGATGCATTTACATTTAAAACAGATGTAACAGGATTAGGATAAAGGTGCAATGAGTTATCACTCTTTGTTATTGCCAGCGCATTTTCTGAATTTAATGTTGCAGTACCAGGTGTTATATTTAATGTATAGCAACTGGTTGCATTAAAGGCTTTATTTGGTGCAATAATTTTAATATAGAAATTTCCCTTTGCATAACTTCTCGTTATGGTTTCTGATGTTGTTCCGGTATTTTTTGAAACTGCAACCTGGCTTTGACTGTTATTATAAATATGCAAATCATAATTTGCAGGAAGCGTAGTTAAAGTAACCGTAGCAGTTCCCTTTGTTGTAATGGTAAATTTATAGTAATCAACATCGGTTGCTGAGCTTATTGTTCCATTCACATTTGTATTGAAAGGTATTGCAACTGCAGTTGCAAAGCTGTTGTGCGTTGTTCCATCATACAAACTATTGCAACTTGTTGCATTAAGTGTGGTGAATTGAGCAGTATCATAATCGCTGGCGCCAGACGAGCAATTAGCTCTCACACGCCAGTCATATAAAGTATTTGAAGACAAACCACTCAAGTTCACACTTGTTGATGTAGTAGCGGTTGCTGCGTTTGTCCATGTTGAAGCATCATGCGTTTTATAATCTACATCATAATTATTAGCACTTGTTACAGCAGACCAATTTATAGTTGCAGCAGTTGTAGTTATATTGTTTGATGAAAGTCCAGAAGGTGTTCCGCAGGAACTTGTATTTACTTGCCCTGCAGCCTGGAAAGCTTGTATAATTCCATAGCCGCTGTTAATATCATAACCATTGCTTTCGATGTCTAATGCAGTTGATGTAAGAATTGTTCTCACTTGTGCCGGCGTTAATGAAGGATTTGCAGAAAGAATTAAAGCAGCAATAGCACCGGCATGCGGAGCTGCGCACGAAGTACCATAAAATGGACTGAGACCACTGAGTATTCCAAAAGTTGTTTTAACGCCATCAGCTGCGGTAAGGTCTGGCTTGTTAAGTACAGTTCCGCCATTGGTGGCAAAAGTAAAATTGCCGGGTGTTATTGGTGATCCGTCAGGGTTATAAAACATACGCCTTGGCCCATCTGAAGAAAAAGGTTCTACCTGGTTTGATGAATTAAAAGGATTGGGATAAGGACCAGTTGGATATCCGCTTGAAAACGCACCATGTGCAGGCGTTGCGGCCATACAAAATGCGTTAACCGCACATGCATGACCGGAGGTTTGTCCGTTCGTTCCTATTGTTAATTCACCTCTGTTTGTATTTAAGTGAAAAGCCCGTACCGATGATCCGGAAGTTTTAAAAACAACGAGCCTGTCTCCGCTGGTTAAGCTTGGTGCAGATATTTGTTCATATGGATTTTGCGTTCCTGACTGAACATTTGTAGAAGAGCTTTTTACAGTGCCTGATGAACTAACTAAAAAAAGATCATAGTCGTCCCCTGAAGCACCCCAGGCATCACTCCAGTTAAGATTATATACTAACCCTTTTGCAGTAATAATATCGCCATTAACCGGAGAACCTACAGTTCCGAAATTATGAATGGTACCTGATTTTGTACCGCTTGAAAATGGTAAAGAACCTGCATCATTAAAATCACCTTCAAATACACCAGACGTTCCTTTTGCAAGCGCACCAGAATTACCAGCGGAAGAAAAATATAATGCACCTGAAGCTGTAACAGCATCTACCGCCTGCGCAACAATGCCATCCTGGAATGTAGGTTCATCAAAATAAAAAACATCATCAACAATAATATTGCAACCGTAAGTGTTACGCAATGTTTGAATATTTGTTGCAAAAGATGCTTCACTTATATCAGCAGTTGCAAAAAACAAAGTAGCTTTTGGTGCAAGATCATGTATCACCTGCAGCATTGCTCTGCCTTCATCAGATCCTCCTGAAAAATCCTGTACAACAGTTACCGGTGTTAAATCACCATCAGGGTTTCCCGGACCTGGTAAATCGCCATTTGCAACATTATTAGCTGCTCCATTCTTAGCATTATAACTATCAGATAAAACACCAATCTTTATTCCCTGCCCCTGGTAACCGTATGTACTTCTTACATCAGCAGCGCGATGCGTAACATCTCCTTCAGAAGTAACTTTTCCTGTAAGCGGATGCATTTTATCGAGATATGCTTTTAACTGAGCGCGCACTTTTGCTACGCGATCCGCATAAGAAGTTGATGCATCTATTTCTTTTCTATCCGCGTCAACAAGCATCGACTTAACAGCAGGCTGAATAAACTTTACTTCAGGCAATGCAGCAATTTTTTCAACTGCTTTTAAATTAACAGATGCCCGCAACGTGTGATATTGTGGCGATGCAAAAATTATCGTTCCGCCAAGTGCAGTAATTTTTGCAAGAAATGCATCACTGACATTTGCACTGATATCAACTTTTAATATGCCTGCAAAATCTGCGTCAACATTAGCCGGAACAAGGTTTAAACCTTCCGCCATTTTTTGTCCGATACTTTCTCTGTAAGCTTGCAATAATCGGGAATCCATTTTCCGTTCGACTTCATTGCGGCTGTTTTTTTCTTTTAATAAGATCTGTATCTGCTGCATGGTTGTTTGTGTTACCTGAGCAAACGAATGCTGGCAAAACAAAATGGCAGCAAAGAATAAAATTTTAATGTAAAATTTTTTCTGTTTCATAAACAGTTTTGTTTGGTTAATTAGCTTGTTTAATAATTGAATACGGATTATTTCTCCCGAAGATTAGAAATAATTATGTTTTGTAAATATATAGAAATAGATAAGTACCTAAATTAATTTTTCCCCTTAAAACATTGCGCAAAAAATTAAAACAGCGCTTTAAATTTTGCTTGTTTCATAATCAATTTATTTTTGCGCGTTATGCGCATTGCAGTTGTTCAACACGTTCGTGCGGGTTATTATTCAGATTATCTTTCTTCTTTGATTGACGAAGCGGCAGCAACAGAGAATTACCAAGTAAAAACCTGGAGCAATTCAATACCTGTGTTTAGCCAGCATATTTCAGAAGACGCAGTTGTTTATATTTTGGTTGAAAGCACAACAGGCATTGGTTTAAAATGGTGGTATGCGAGGAAGTTGCCATCGATCCTAAAAAAAATAAAAGCCGCTGTTGTTATTGATTTGAACGGAATAAGTTCATCTGCAAAAATTCCGCAGCTTATTGCAATTGATCAAAATATTGTACAAGAAAAAAAAGATGCAAATGCAATAACAAAATATGCTGCAAATATTATTGAGAAGTCTGTAAACCACGCGCAACATGCAATTGTCTTCTCAAAAAACAAGGCAGAAACTTTATCAGCAAAAAATAATAAAGAAATTATCCGGTTTACTGCGCCTGCTAATTTCAGAAAATTTGAGTGGCATGAAAAGATAATGATAAAAGCTATGCAGGCGGATAACAATGAATATTTTCTTTCCATCTTACATGATGATGATGATGAAAATTTTACGTTGCTGCTACGTGCATTTTCAAAATTTAAAAAATGGCAGCAAAGCAGTATGAAGTTTTTGCTTTTACCAAAATATGAAGCCTTCGAAAAAAATATTCATGAAAAATTAAAAACATACAAATACAGAGATGATGTAAGATTGCTGGAAGGACTTCAGGATACAGATCTTGTTTCTGTTGTTGCTTCGGCACATTCTTTTATACATGTTTCATCTTCGTTTCCCGATCTCATGGTTTTATCGATTGCATTGAAGTGTGGGTTGCCAATTATTACAAATAAAAATGCGGACACAGAAGAATATATTAGCAACGCTGCACTTTATTTTCAAAATAGATCTGAGGAAAATTTGAGCGATGCTTTAATTAAATTATATAAGGATGAAAATTTGCACGCGCAATTAAAAGACGAAGCTGAAAAACAATCTTTATTTTTAAACAGGGAAGAATATAAATTGAAACTGTGGCAACTTATTAAAACTGCGGCACAGGTTTAGCAGCTAATTTGAAACATACAAAAATTATGGAACGATCAACAATAACAATAAAAGTAAAACTTGACGAAGAGAAAATTCCGCAGCAGATTGAGTGGAATGCAACAGGCAGTACGGTTGAACATACACAGCAGGCTAAAGGTTTTATGCTTGCATTTTGGGACGGTCAGGAAAAAACAGCAATGCGCATAGATTTATGGACGAAAGAAATGATGGTAGATGAAATGGCCGATTTTTTTTATCAAACATTAATTACAATGGCTGATACATATAATCGCGCAACACGCCAACAAGAACTGACTGATGAAATGAAAGAATTTGCAAAAAAGTTTTACCAGAAATTCAGAGATATTCAATCAAAAGAAAATAAAAAATAGCAGGTCGTTGAAAAGACCGAAAGAAAAATTATCCGCACTTTCAGACTTAAAATAAATTTTATGAATCTTGAACAAAAAGTAATGGCTGAAATGAAAGATGCCATGAAGGCAAAAGATGAAGCTTCGCTGCGTGGTTTACGTGCAATAAAAGCTGAAATTATAAAGGCTAAAACAGAACCAGGCGTAAATGGAGAATTAACGGAGGATGTTGAAAATAAAATATTGCAGAAAATGCTGAAGCAACGTAAAGATTCGCTTGAAATTTATCAAACACAAAACCGCGCAGATCTTGCAAAAAAAGAAGAAGAAGAAATAGCGATCATAGAAAAGTTTTTACCAAAACAAATGGATGAAGCAGAATTGAAAGACGCATTAAAAGCAATTATTGAAAAGGTTGGCGCTTCTTCGCCTGCAGACATGGGAAAGATTATGGGTGTTGCAACAAAAGAGCTTGCAGGCAAAGCAGATGGCAAAACTATTTCAGCAACAGTTAAAGAATTACTTTCGAAATAATCATAATAGAATTGTTTATCATGCGTTCTATTGTTGTTAGTTGTATCGCATGATAATAGACATCATCTTTTTAATACTGTTAGCTTTTGCTATTATTAAAGGAATAAGCCGCGGTTTCATCGTTGCAATATTTTCATTTCTCGCTATAATTATTGGCGTAGCTGCAGCAATGAAATTATCATACATAGTTGCAAATTGGCTGCAACATTCATTTAACACCAGTGCGCACTGGCTGCCACTTTTATCTTTCATTATTGTTTTAATTGGTGTTATTTTATTAGTAAGATTTGTTGCCAATGTTATTCAGCGCGGAATAAATATTGCCATGCTGGGTTGGTTAAATAAACTCGGCGGAATTGTATTGTTTGTAATTCTTTACATTGCTGTTTACAGCGTTTTTCTTTTTTATTTAACTAAAATGAATATTATTAAACCCGAAACAATTACTGCATCGCACACTTATTCTTTTATAGAACCGTTGGGTTCGAAAGTAATTGATGCAATTGGTTCAATCATTCCTGTTTTTAAAAATATGTTTCAACAACTTTCAAATTTTTTTGGCACGATGGCTGCCAGACATACTTAATGTTAAGTGTATTCATTAAATAAATATTATTTTAGCGCATTACAGTTTAAAGCAATTGTAAATTTGCAATTGAAAATAAAATGCAATACGAACTAAAAAAACTTGATAAGTTTAAATTTATTGAAGAGGGTGAAGGCGAAACCATTATTTTATTGCATGGTTTATTTGGTGCACTCAGCAATTTTGAAAACCTTATAGATCACTTCAAAAAATCTTATCGCGTTGTTGTGCCCATGCTGCCAATGTTTGAGCTTGATTTGCTGCATACTTCTGTTGGCGGTTTTGCAAAATATATTCATAAGTTCATAGAAAAAAAAGGATACGCGGATTATCATTTGTTGGGTAATTCATTGGGTGGTCACATTGCGCTTGTGCACATTTTGAAATATCCTGAAAAAATAAAATCGTTAATCTTAACAGGCAGCTCTGGTTTGTACGAAAGCGGAATGGGTGATTCTTATCCGCGCCGCGGAGATTATGAATATATAAAAAAGAAAACAGAGGTAACCTTTTACGATCCGGCAACCGCAACACCGCAATTGATTGATGAGGTGTATGAAATATGCAATAACCGTTTACAGTTAATTCGCATTCTTGCGCTTGCAAAAAGTGCAATAAGAAATAATCTTGGTGAAGAATTGGGCCAGATAAAACAACCAACCTTATTGGTTTGGGGAAACCAGGATACCGTAACACCGCCTTTTGTTGCGGAAGAATTTCATAAACTTATTCCCAATAGTGAGCTTAAATTTATTGATAAATGTGGTCATGCACCCATGATGGAACAGCCGCAGGAATTCAATATGGCTCTTGAAGAGTTTCTAACAAAAATTAAGACTTCGGCTGCAACTTTAGTTTAATTTTTTTTGTCTGTACAATAATTGAAAATATGTTAGTATCAGAAATAGCTCAATCTACAATTCCCATACTGCATTACGATGATACAGTTGAAAAAGCTATTGAGATATTTCAGGAAAATAACTATCAGCATTTACCGGTTTTGCACGAAGAAAAATATGAAGGTCTTATAAGCCTTGATGAATTGTTATCTGCTGAAAATACTGACAGGATTAGCGATTTGCAAAACAAGTTCATTCATATAAGCATTAGCTTTAACCAGCATTTTTTATCTGCGCTTAAAATAGTTGCAGGCTATAACATTTCTGTTTTGCCTGTGCTTTCTGTAAATAACGAATTTTCAGGCGCTGTTTCCCAATCAGATTTATTACATGCTTTATATACTTATTTAAATTGTGATGAGCCCGGCGGCATTTTTGTAATTGAAATGGAAAAACAAAAATTCTCTGTTGGTGAATTATGCAGGCTTGTTGAAACAAACGACGCTTATGTAACACAATTGAATACTTATACTGAACAAATCTCAGGTCTTTTTATTGTAACCATCAAAGTAAATAAAACAGAAATCTCTGATCTGCTTGCCACTTTACAGCGCTATGATTATACAGTGCGCTATTATTTCGGCGAAGAATCTTATGAAAATGAGTTGAAAGAAAATTTTGATAACCTGATGGCATATTTAAATGTTTAATCGCTGCTCACTAACCTTGTTAATATTCGTATATAATTATTGTTGTAAAACGTATTAATCTATTTTTACCGCTTACAGTTAATCTTACTTGCACGGATGAAGTTTACCCGTATCAGTTTTGTTCTTTGCCTGCTTCTTATTTTTAATTTTTGTTTAGCGCAAACTGATTCTTCATCTATTACAACATCAGCTGCTGATTCTACAATTTCTAATGATACTACATCATTATACATTGCAAGCATATCTATTTATGGAAATAATAAAACAAAAGATTTTATTATTAAAAGAGAGCTTCCATTTAAGCAGGGCGATTATGTTTTGAAAAGTGCTATTCAAAAAGATCTTGTTATTGCCCGCGACCAGCTAATTAATACAAGTCTTTTTCTTGATGTATCAGTATATATCCAGGCAGAATATGGACAGTATGTTTTTATTACGGTTTTTGTAAAAGAACGATGGTACATTTTTCCGCTACCCTATTTTAGTTTGGTTGATAAAAACATAAATACATGGTGGGTTACATATCATCACAGTTTGCAACGTGCTAATTATGGCATAAAATTCTTGCACAATAATATTTCAGGAAGAAATGATAAACTTATTGCGTGGCTTATTACAGGTTATACGCGTCAAATCTCTTTAAAATATATCCGCCCCTATTTTGATGCAGGCTTGCATAATGGTTATAATATTTCTTTTAATTATACAAAACAGCGCGAATTAAATTATGGAACAAGTTTAAGCAAACAACAATTTTTTAAACCCGACAGTACTTTTTTTGTGCGGCAAGGCATTACAGCGCAGGCAGATTACGTGTATCGTCCGGCATTAAGAGCAAGGCATATTTTTAGTCTTGGTTTTACAACTGAAAATGTAAATGATAGTATTCTTAAACTTAATGCAAACTATTTACCTGATAATAAAACAAAAGTTGCGTTTCCGCTGGTTGCTTATACGCTGGAATATTTTCGCGCAGATTATAACTGGTACCCAACAAAAGGTTTCTTAGGCCAAGCAACATTATCGTATCGCGGTGGTTTTAATTCAGGAATAAACCTAACTCAATTACAGGTTATCAGTTCTTATACAATTCCCGTTTTGCCTAAAACGCAAATACAATTTAAAGAAGGCGCGATATTCAGCTTGCCGTTTAATCAGCCATTCTTTACCAAAAAAATGTTTGGTTATGGGGGCATATTTATGCGCGGTTATGAATATTATGTAATTGATGGTGTAGCTGGTGTTGTAGGTCGCGCAACATTACAACATCAACTTTTAAAATTTAATTACAAAGTAGCAGCGGGAAAGCAATCTTTAAATGTACCATTTACTTTTTTCGGAAAACTTTATACTGATGTGGGTTATGCTTACGATAAAAATGCAGGAAACAGTTTACTGAATAATCAATTAATTCATAGCTGGGGTTTTGGTATTGATATGATAACGTTTTATGATCTTATTTTTAAATTCGATTATAGCTTTAATCAACTTGGGCAAAGCGGTTTGTTTATACATGTGCGAACAGATTTTTGATATTTAATCATCGCAAAAAATTTAGACATTATCTTTAATACTAAAACAAAAATAAAACCGATACTATAATTTCTCGTTTTAGTATAATATAAAAAAACGCAAATGAAGGTAGCTATTTACAGCAGAGGAAATGAGCAAGAGTTAAGGGAGGAATTACTTGAGTTAATCAGGGCGTTATCAAAAAATAAAATAGAAGTATTATTACATTTTTCGCTGGCGAGATTTCTGCAACCCGGTGTGCAAGGCGAGTTCGAGTTCTTTTCATCGCACAAAGAACTAAACCAAACAGTAGATTTTTTAATAAGCCTTGGCGGCGATGGAACTATATTAGATACTGTAACGCTTGTAAAAGATAAGAACATTCCCATTCTCGGTATTAATTATGGAAGACTTGGTTTTTTGGCGGGCATTAGCAAAACAGAGTTAACAACCGTAGTAGATGCTTTAATAAATCGCACTTATGTAGTAGATAAAAGAACACTTATTCATTTGGATGCAGACAAAGAATTATTTGATGACACTCCGTTTGCACTGAATGAGTTTTCAATTCATAAAAGAGATATTTCACCAATGATAAAAATCAATACATATCTCAACGGCGAATTTTTAAATACATATTGGTGCGATGGATTAATTGTGGCTACACCAACCGGCTCTACCGGTTATAGTATGAGTTGTAACGGACCGATTGTTTTTCCTGAATCTGCAAGTTTTGTTATAACACCGGTTGCCCCGCATAATCTTAATGTACGCCCCATTATCGTGCCTGATAATTATATTGTTTCTTTTGAAGTAGAAAGCCGCAGCGACAAATTTATTTGTGCAATGGATGCACGCAGAGAAATTGTAAATGCAGGCATTCAGCTCGCAGTAAAAAAAGAAAAATTTACCATCAGTTTAGTGCGGCTTAATGAAAATAATTTTCTTTCTACATTACACACCAAACTAACATGGGGGCTTGATAAAAGGAACTAATTACTTCACAAAAAAATTATCACATAAGAAATTACAGGTATTTTCGTTATAACTACAATCCTATTTACAACATGCTCAAGAAGATTGTCTTTCTGATTTATATCGTTTGCTGCGGAACAGTATATGGTCAATATACATCTTTATATGACAGTTATAAACATGATGGCGAGTTTGGAATTGGTGTAGGCGCTGCACATTATTTTGGAGATTTAAATACAGATGCTTCTTTAAACAGACCTAAATTTTCAGCGGGCGTTTTCTTTATAAAGCAGTTTAATAATTATGTTGGCTTGCGTATTTCCGGAGACTATGCTTTTCTTGGTTATAGTGATATTTATAGCAAGAACGAAGCGCAACAAAGACGCAATCTTAGTTTTAATACAAATGTTTGGGAACTTTCTTTAAGCGGTTATTTTAATTTTTTCAGATTTATACCCGGAGTAAGCGGTTATAAATTCACACCTTATCTTTTTTTAGGCGCCGGAGTTTTTTCCTACGATCCTTATGCTTATTTAAGCGGCACAAAATATTATTTACGCCAGTTAGGCACCGAAGGTCAAAATGTTGATTCATCAAAAAAACAATACGGTACAATGGCCGTTTGTATTCCTTTTGGAGTAGGCATTAAATACAGCATTAATGAAAATATAAATGTATTTGCTGAAGTTGGTTATCGCTTTACAACTACGGATTACCTTGATGATGTAAGCACAACATATGCCGGGCCTTCAGCATTTGTTTTAACGCATCCTGATGGAACACAGGAAGTAGAATATCCTGCTTATTACCTGCAGGATCGCAGCTATGAAACAGGAGATCCTATCGGCATAAAAGGCAGGCAAAGAGGTAACAGTTCTCAAAAAGATGCATACGCTATTTTTCATGTAGGCATCTCATTCAACCTTAGTTCATACAGATGTCCTACAGCCGGACCGTCAATGCAACCTTCTTCTAAATTTTAATATTATTAACAACGTTCTTTTTAACAGCAGTTCGCTTTCTTAAATTATTAACTTTGTGTTTTAGCTGCCGTTTATGGAAGAAGTTCTCAAAAGCAAAATAGATTTAGCCCGTGTACCCAACCATATTGCAATAATTATGGATGGAAATGGACGCTGGGCAAAAGAAAAAGGTCATGATCGTTTGTATGGCCATTATCATGGTGTTGAAAGCGTGCGTAACATTCTTGAAGGTTGCGCTGATTTAAATATCCGTTATCTTACCCTGTATGCATTTAGCACAGAGAACTGGGAAAGACCAAAAGACGAAGTGGACGGCTTGATGGAGCTTTTGGTTGATACAATTAGAAAAGAAGTTGAAACATTAAATAAGAATAATATCAAACTGCATGTCATAGGCGATATGAATACACTGCCTGTTTATGCAAAAAAAGAATTGGAAGAAGCACTTGTTGAAACACGCAATAACAATAAATTCAATCTTATTCTTGCTCTTAGTTACAGCAGCCGGTGGGAGCTTGTAAATGCAGTAAAAAATATTGCGACTGATGTAAAGAACGGTAAGCTGCAGCCTGAAAATATTAGTCACGAAACTTTGAAAAGTTATCTTACTACCAGCGAATTTCCTGATCCTGAATTAATGATTCGTACCAGCGGAGAATACAGAATAAGTAATTTCCTGCTCTATCAGCTTGCGTATGCAGAATTATATTTCACCTCAACACGTTGGCCGGATTTCAGGAAAGAACATTTGTATGAAGCCATTATAGATTTTCAAAATCGCCGACGCCGTTTTGGCAAAACGGATGAACAATTACACTACCAGGTTCAGGAGCCAATTGAGCACTAATTCATGCGTTTTGATTTAACAAACACTTTTAATTATTCAAGTTAATTTGCCCCGCTTATCAGGAATATGCCGCTGATATTTTCAATATAAAATAATAATAACCATTACCGCGAATGCAATCTCTTTACAGAATTAGTTTCTTTTTCATTGGTTGCTTGATTTGTGTTCAGTTTGTTAGTGCCCAAACTCAGCCGCAGGCTCAGCCTGTACTTCCTGATACAGTTGTAAATCCCTTAGTGCAGCGCGATACAACTGGATTGGTGCCGTTAGATACCGTTCCGGTAACTTCTTTAAATCCTGAACTGCTTAATATTTACAATCAAACGGTTCCAAAAAAATATAAGATTGCTGATATAAAAGTTACAGGCAATAATTATTTCGATCAGAATTTGCTTCTTTCTATTGCAGGATTAAATGTGGGTGATGAAGTAACAATTCCGGGCGGAGATAATTTTTCTAAAGCGATTAATAAATTATGGAGTCAAAATTATTTTAGTGATGTTGCTATTTATTTAACTGCTGTAAAAGACAATAACATATCTGTAGAAGTACACGTAACAGAAAGGCCAAGGTTATCAAACTTTGCGTTTAAAGGAGTTAAAAAATCTGAGCTCGATGATCTGAAGCCGAAAACAGGACTTGTTGTAAATCGTGTTATCACAGAAAATTTAATAAGAACAGCTACGGATGCGATTAAAAAGTTTTATTCTGATAAAGGCTTTCGCAATGTAAGCGTAGTGCCGGTTGAACAGTTAGATACATCATTAGCAAATTCTGCTACACTAACTTTTAATGTTGATAAAGGTCAAAAAGTAAAAATCAGTGAGATTGATTTTATTAATAATACGGTAAGCGAAACGAAACTTAAAGCGCAAATGAAGGGCACAAAAGAAAAGAGCCATCTAACGCTTTTCCCTTCAAAAGACCGCACGATTTATAACGATACAACGAAGTATAATTTTCGTGATTACATGAAAGACTGGGGATTTTTATCTTACTCCAAAACACGCGATGTTCTTGAACCATATATTAAGATCAAACCTTTTTCTTCAGCAAAGTTCAATCAAAAAAAATATGAAGAAGATAAAGAAAGTGTGATTGATTATTATAATTCGCTTGGATATCGCGATGCTACTATTGGAGACGACACTACCTATGTTGTAAAAGGAACAGACAATATGCACATTGAGATTCCTGTTAATGAAGGACACAAATATTATTTCGGCAACATCACATGGAGTGGTAACACAAAATATCCGGATTCATTGCTCACCGTTTTATTGGGCATTAAAAAAGGTGACACTTATAACAGCGACATCTTAAATAAAAAATTAGGAATAACTGTTTCCCCCGAAGGTGGCGATATAAGTGGATTGTACATGGATGATGGATATTTATATTTTCATGTTGATCCAACAGAAACCGCAGTTTACAACGATACGATAGACTACGATATAAAAATTTATGAAGGTGCACAGGCAACTTTCAAGAACATAAAAATTTCAGGCAACGATAGAACAAAAGAATATGTTATTCGTCGTGAATTAAGAACTCTTCCCGGTGAAAAATTTAATCGTTCTGATGTAATACGTTCACAACGCGAAATTGCAAACCTTGGATTTTTTAACCAGGAAAAAATTGTTCCTGATATTGTTCCCGACCAGGATAACGGCACTGTAGATCTTACATGGCAAGTTGAAGAAAAATCAGGCGATCAGCTTGAGTTAAGCGCTGGTTTTGGTGGTGGCATTGGTGTTACGGGAACACTTGGTGTTACCTTCAATAATTTTTCTGCAAATAACTTTTTTAGGAAAGGCGGATGGAAAGATGGCTTGCCAGTTGGTGATGGACAAAAATTAAGTCTGCGTGTTCAAAGTAATGGTCGCGCCTACCGTTCTTACAATGCATCTTTCACTGAACCGTGGCTCGGTGGTAAAAAGCGCAATGCATTTTCTGTAAGTATTTACGATACAAAATTTGCAAACGCATACGACCCCACA
>JBEHXR010000030.1:0-17474 GCA_048498595.1 Bacteroidota bacterium | reverse complement strand
ATTATCTCAAGCCTGAAGAGATAAACACACAAATTTTTTTAATAAACAACCGCCGGAGCACAGGCAATGAAGGCGGCAAAAATTTGAAACATGGCAGATTTAAAATCATTTGCAGAACAACTGGTAAACCTCACCGTAAAAGAGGTAAATGAATTAGCAAAAATTCTTAAAGAAGAGTACGGCATTGAACCTGCAGCTGCTGCAGTTGCTGTAGCGGGTCCTGCTGGTGGCGGTGGTGCTGCTGCGCCTGCTGCTGAAGAAAAAACAGCTTTTGATGTAATCTTGAAAAGCGGTGGCGCTAACAAATTACAGGTTGTAAAAATCGTGAAAGACTTAACTGGTCTTGGTTTGAAAGAAGCTAAAGATTTAGTTGATGGCGCTCCGAAACCTGTAAAAGAAGGTGTTGCTAAAGCTGAAGCTGAAGACATCGCAAGCAAGCTGAAAGAAGCAGGTGCTGATGTTGAAGTGAAATAATTTCTCTTCTGAAACTTTTAAAAAACCTCGTTGATGAAACGGGGTTTTTTATTATAGTTAGTCGTGTTTTTAATGCTTAAATTTTTAAAGTTGTTTTATTAATCATAAAACTTCTAATAGCCAATCCCGCATTCATTAATGTGAGTTGAATAATTATTTATATCATTATTATAATGGTATTTTTTTTACTTCGGTATACTTGCCGATATTCGCAGTCAAGAATTGAAGCCCGAATATGCGTCTTTCATTCAACAATACAGAAACCGCTTTTGCCTATAAAACAAATAAGGAATTGCAAGCCGGCCGATTTCTTTTCGGCACTATGAATTATTCATGGTTTGCAGCAGTTGGCGTGCGCCTTACTCCATTTCTAATGAAAACAGGTTTGCCAATACATGGTGCCATTCGTAAAACAATTTTCAAGCAATTTGTTGGAGGCGAAACTTTAGAGCAAACAGCAGTGATTGCAAAAAAATTAGGAGAGTATGGCGTTGATGTTATTTTAGATTATGGCGTGGAAGCAAAAGAAGGAGAGGAGAATTTTGATAAAGCAAGAGATCAATTCATTCGTGTAATTGAATACGCAGCCACGCAGTCAAACATTCCATACATAAGCGTAAAAATTACCGGTATCGCGAGTTTTAATTTGCTTGAAACATTAAATTCTGCGCCACGTTTACGCAGCGGTGTGCATGATCATGAAATTGAAGATGCAAAATGGCAGCGCGTTAAAGAACGCATGTATGATATCTGCGAAATGGCTGCTGAAAAAAATATCGGCGTTTTAATTGATGCGGAAGAAAGTTGGATTCAAGATCCCATCGACAGGCTTTCTGTTGAAATGATGGAAATTTTTAATCGTGATAAATGCATTGTATATAACACGATTCAACTTTATCGGCACGATAGGATGAGCTTTTTAAAAATGTATCACAACATTGCAAAGCAAAGAGGTTTTGTGTTAGGCGTGAAGCTGGTGCGTGGTGCATACATGGAAAAAGAAAGAACAAGAGCTGCGCAATTGCGTTATCCATCACCCATACAACAAGATAAATCTTTTACAGATGGCGATTTCAACAGCGCTGTTGAATATTGTATTGATAACATTGATGAAATAGCAACTGTAATTGCAACGCACAATGAATACAGTAATCTTCATGCTGCAGAGCTGCTCGATGCAAAAGGAATTCCGCACAATCATAAGCATATCCATTTTTCGCAATTGTATGGAATGAGTGATAACATTACTTTCAATCTTGCAAAAGCAGGATACTCTGTAAGCAAATATTTACCTTTTGGACCGATAAGAGATGTGATTCCATATTTGATGCGCCGTGCACAGGAAAACAGCAGCATCAACGGTCAAACAAGCCGTGAATTATTATTGATAAAAAGTGAATTGAAAAGAAGAAAGAAAGCAAAAATTTCTCATCAACATAAACCACAACCTGCATAACTAAAAAACGTTATTCTGATAATCGTTATTTAGTTGAACAATGTCTGGCTTTCGCACATAATTACTGTTATACCTGAATTGAATATTTATTCTGAAAAACGCGGCAAAAGAATTTGTTTGATTTGCTTTACGCGGAAAATATACAATGCGTAATTCTGCAGTTTTAAAAACAAGATTTTCATTTCGCATTCTTAAGCCACCGCCAACACCATAATACCATCCTGTTTTTTGAAAGTTTTTTTCAGGTGTTAAGCCACTGATATCTGTAAAAACAAACGGCGAAAATTTAAACCCGAAAAGTTTATAATTTATAAAGCTTATCGTTTCAGAATGTAATGATATGCGCTGGTTACCTCTTACTGAATCATCTCTGAAATATCTTATACCAAAAAAATTATCTATGCTTAACGGATCAAGACCAACACGGTTAAACTGTCTTGCAAATGATAACTGTTCATATTGTCTTAACTTAAAATTTCTAAATAAAAATAACTTGCTAAAGCCCGATGCGCCAATCAAAACCTGCGCGTCTTCCATTTGTTTTTTATCCCAAAAGCTTCCTGTTCTGATAAAGTATTGCACTATATCACCTTTAGGATAGACTTTGTAAAAATTTGCATCAACACCGGCATAAGGTCTGGATAAATATGCCTGCTTATAAAAACCGGAAGTAAATGAAACATTATATCCATAAGGAATATCTTCTGTTGTACCAAAACCATAAATGTAATTTGTTTTATAATACTCCTGTTTAAAAAAAGTAAACTGCGCAAGCCATGCTTCCTGGTTATTAAAACGAAAATTCAATTTATCATCAACCTGCGTTGGCGAATTTTGAAAATGATTATTAAAATAGCGAACACCAATAAACTGTTTGTCTTTTCGTGTTTCGTCTTTAATAAACTTTTTTACACCAAGGTTGTAACCAATCCAGGCATCAAACACAGTGTACTTATAATCAAAAAAAATTTCAGGTGGTCGCAGGTAACTATTATAGGTTTGATGCATACCTAATGTAAATCCGCCTGCAACATGTGAGTATTGAGAAATAAGATTTCTTTGCAAAGTAAAAACAGCTGCATGTTCATCATCGGTGCCGTCACGCAAATCAGGATTGATCGAACTATAACCTACGGAAGCATCAATGAAACTATTTTTGATATTGTACTTTGTATACATTAAACCTGCACCAAACGCCGGGCTTCTCAAGTTTTGAAGTAAAATGTTTGCCTGTAAATTTTGAGCGGCACCTAATAGATTAACATCCCCGATTTTTCCCCTGAATGTTCCGGTGCTCAAATCGTTTACCTCACCGTTTAAACTAAAAAGATCTTTTGTAATTACATATACATCTACAGAATCGGTTGCGCCATCAATGGGTTGTATAAGTATTCTCGCATCTTGTATATAATCAAGCGAACGCAGGTAACGTTCATTATCAGCAAGCCTGTAGGCAACAACAGTTGTATTTTCTTTTATGAATAACGCATCGCGTATTGCCCACTCACGTGTATTCTTATGCAGTTTATTCAGCAGTCTTGTTCCGGAATAATTTATTCTTTGTGTAGTATCTGTAAATGTTTTTTCAAAGCCATATTGATTGATAAAAATATGCCGTATAATTTTTCCTTCAAAAGGACGAAAAGCATCTTCACTTTTTGTTGTTAATAAACCCTGTTGCGTATTTGTATCTGCACTATTTCTTTTTATAAAACCTAAGGCGTAGTGAAATATGTTATTTCTTTTTGTTTCGTGAATAGTATCTTTTAATTGAGCTGACGCATCAAAGCAAATGAAGAGCAGGCAGGTAATCGTCGCTAAATTTAAAATGTATTTCACCGGAGTTGCAATGCTACATAAAGCACACCAAATTATTTTATCAATATATCTAATAATTGAATAAAGTTTTCCCGGCTTATCATTCTTGCACCAAAGCTTTCGAGGTGTTCTGTATAAACCTGGCAATCTATAAGCCGCACATCTTGTTTCCGTAACTCATCTACATATTTAATAAAGGCAAACTTGCTTGCATTCGGCACATTACTAAACATGCTTTCACCAAAAAAAACTTTTCCTAATCGCACACCATATAAACCGCCAACTAAAATATTTTTCTGCCATGCTTCTGCACTTACAGAATAATTTTTTTTATAAAGATTGATGTACGCTTTTTCAACTTCATCTGTAATCCATGTGCCACCGCCATCTTTTCGTTTAACGGTTTTGCATTGATGAATGGTATCTTCAAACGCAGAATTTATTTTGAATTCAAATTGCTTTTTTTTAAGCACTTGTTGCATGCTCTTGCTTATTTTTAATTCATCAGGAAATAAAACAAAACGGGGATCAGGACTCCACCACAAAGGAACTTCTTCTTCAAACCAGGGAAATATTCCATTGCGATATGCAACCAGCAAACGCTCTGCGCTTAAATCTCCACCAATAGCAAGCAATCCTTCTTCCGTAGATTCAGTTACGGGCGGAAACCATAAGTTTTCATCAAGAATAAAAACGGACATTCATCTTAAAATTACTGCAATTTAGCAGGAGAGGGCAGAAGAAACTTAGCTTTCAACTATTTCTTCTATAGTAGCATTTATGCCGCGTTCAGCAATGGCTTCGCGCATAGGTTTAAGCGTTTCGTAATCGCCTTGTTTAACCGCATACTTTCCATGGAAATGTATAATTAATGCGCATTGTTCAGCCTGTTCGTATGTGTGACCGCAAACTTCAATAAGTGTTTCTATTACCCATTCAAAAGTGTTTACATTATCATTCCAAACAACTAAATTAAATGTATGAGCGAGCGCGATAAGTTCATCTTCAATTACGTCAACGTTTTCTTTATATTCAGTTGCTGCACTAACTTTCATGTGGCAAAGGTAAGATGTATATTATTTCGAAAGCACCGCTTTAACCATCCTGTTTTTTTGCTGCATATCTTTTTTTAATTCAACAGAAATAAAACCTTTTTGTTTTAAATGTGTTACTACTTCATTACCAAAATGCTCATGTATCTCAAAAAATAATTTTCCATTTTCTTTTAAATGAGAAAGTGCAAAATTGCTGATAGCATCATAGAACAATAAAGGATCTTCATCGGGCACAAACAATGCAATATGCGGCTCGTGCGCAATTACATTTTTATTCATTTCCGCAGATTCTTTGTTTGTTATATAAGGCGGGTTGCTTACAATAACATCAAATAAAGAAGGGCGAATATTAATTTCATCCTGAAGAATATCAGCTTTAAAAAAACTTATGGCTGTATTATTTTGTTGTGCATTGAATGAAGCAATTTTTAAAGCGGCTTCGCTTACATCAATTGCAGAAATCTCAGCATTCATTTTCTTTTTTAAAGCGATAGCTATACAGCCGCTGCCGGTGCCTATATCAAGAATATTATGCGATGATAAAATATTGTTGAGCGATGAATTGATATTCGAATTTTGTATGCTAACTTTTGCATCTTGTACAATCCAATCAACGAGCTCTTCCGTTTCTGGCCTTGGTATTAAAACATTTTCATCAACATAAAATTTCATTGCGGCAAACCAAGCCTCATTTAAAACATACTGTACAGGTTTATGATTAGATAACTGCTCCAAATATTTATGCAGCTCATTTGCCTGCTCAATTGTGAGCACCTGGTTTTTATTAAGAATTCTGCTTGTTCTTTTTAAGCCTGAAATTTTTTCGATAGCAAGGTTAGCAATGTTTGTTGCTTCCTGTGTATCATAAATTTTTTTTAGCTCATTCTTTGCGTATTGGTATGCTTCATTTATTGTCACGCTGCAAAATAATCAGTTTAATTATTTTTGATGATGCGCGAAGAAGATAAAATTTATATGTTGCGTTGTTTGCAACTCGCAAAACTTGGTTCGGGCCTTGTTGCCCCAAACCCAATGGTGGGAGCAATACTCGTGCATGAGAAAAAAATTATTGGCGAAGGTTATCATAAAAAATACGGCGAGGCACATGCAGAAGTAAATTGTATTAATTCGGTGCATGAAAATAAAAAGCATTTAATACCTGAATCTGTTTTGTATGTTTCGCTTGAACCTTGTGCACATTACGGTAAAACGCCGCCTTGCGTTGATTTAATTGTGCGCAGCAAAATTCCAAAAGTTGTTATTGGCTGCGTGGATGTTTTTACAGAAGTAAATGGCAAGGGCATTGAAAGATTAAAGCAAAATGGTATAGAAGTTACAGTTGGTGTGCTTGAAAAAGAATGCATCGAACTCAATAAAAAATTCTTTACTTATCAATCGTTGAAGCGACCTTACATAATTTTAAAGTGGGCACAAACAGCCAATAATAAAATTGCCGCCAGTAACAATAAACGTTTACTAATCAGCAATGAACTTTCAAATAAGTTAGTGCATAAATGGCGCGCCGAAGCTACCGGAATTTTAATTGGAACAAATACGGCGCGTAAAGATGATCCTGAACTTACAAATCGTTTATGGAGTGGAAATTCCCCGGTGCGATTGATCATTGATCTTGATTTAAAACTGCCCGGTGATTTAAAAATTTTTAAAAACACTGCAACGACGATTGTGTTTAATCTTCATAAAAAATCCGATGCGTTTCTTGAACCTTTAGATAAACGTGTTTACTATTATCAGATTAGTGATCGTGAAAATATAATTGAAGAAATTTTGCAAGCTTGTTATGAATTAAAAATTCAAAGCATTTTGGTTGAAGGTGGCAGAAAAACCCTGCAATCTTTTATTGATAAAAATTTATGGGATGAAGCAAGAATAATAACCAATAGAAAAATGTTTGTTGGAGAAGGAATTTCTGCACCTGCATTAACCGATGCTCAGTTGCAATATGAATTTTATTTAAATGATGATTTAATATCTATTTATAAAACACTATAATTTTCCTATAATTTATGTTATGTTAAGTTGCCCGCACAAGGCTATCAGTAAAGAAAAAATAAAAGCCCGCGCTCCTTTTAGAGCGTGAGAACTACAAACCCTTTGCTACTCTACATCTTCACCAAATAAAAAAGCCGCTAAAAAAATTTAGCGGCCTTAATTTTCAAAGGAATTTCTTTATTGATAACTGTTATGCTCGGCATCATATTTTTTATACAACCCATCATACACATCATAATCTTTAGTATCGCCGTTTACTTTGGTTTGATCTCTCTTCCAATAATAAATATTGGCAAGATAATCTACTGCACGGTTAAGACTTACCGTTTCAATTTTACTCCTGTCTGTTTTTGCTTTTAAAGTGTTGTATGCTTTTCCAAGCCATTCTGCTGCTGTATCAGAATAAGCCATCTCCTGTTTTCCTATTGCTGCGCGGTTTGCTTTTAATGCAGCACCTTCACCCTGGTTGGCATGATACCTGTCATCAAGATCGCTGTAAATTCCATAATAAATTACACCGGTATTAAATGCATATAAACCGTTTGCACTGTCGAGTTCATAAGCTTTTGAAAATGCCTGCGCCGCAGCAATTTTTAAATTTACTTTTTGTGTACTGTCTAATTTATCTAACTGATCTTTATCATTTGTAGCTAACGCCTGGCCATAACTCGCATATTTATCTTCATTCATATTGCCTGCTGCAACATCCTGCTGGTACTGCGCAAGCAACTTAGGCAAATCAGCATTTTCAGTTAAATTACCCATTTCAAATTGTGTCCATACGGAGCTATCATTCGGATACAATTCTTTTGCTTCAGCCAAATACTTTTTAAAGTTTGCATCATCTTTTTTATCAGAATAATATTGAATGAGGTATTTGTAAATATCTTCATAATCTTTACCCGAAACTTTTATATCAGCGAGTATGCCATAGTATTTTGCCGCAGAGTCTGTAAGCTGTGCATTTTGTGCAGCATAACCTGTATATAAAACTGTTACGGTATCTACTGTTGCAGTGTTTGAACTAAGTTTATTACTCAATAAAAAATCACCTAACCTTTCTGCTTCTGAAAAATTCTTAAAAGCATTTTGCCAGTCTTTTGCATTAAATGCTGCTCTTCCTTTATCAAAAGAACCGGAATACAGGTTCCCTACACCACTCGCAAAATTTTGTTCTTTCATTTGTTTAAGTGTAGGATCAAGTGCTACATATTTATTCAATGCATCCATTGCCTGATCTTTTGCATCAGGATATTTTTGACTTAAAGAAGAATCAACAAACAACTGGCTATACACAGTAAGCTTCCAGAGATATGCAGTAGGTTTATCCTTATCTTTTAATTTTGGATCAGCAACCCACTTATCAACCTGCTCTTTGGCCTGCTCCCATTTTTTTTGTGTAGCGTATAACTGAATTACAGCTTCATCTTGTGCATTCAAATAAATAATACCAAAGACAAGTGCAAGCGTTAAGATTACTCTTTTCATTGACGATTTAATTTTTAGTGTATAATAAGAAGTAATAAGATTTACAAAGTTTCTGAAGGTTTAGTTTCATCATTGTCATTTGTTTGTCCGCTATCCTCTTCTTCCGTTTTTTCTGCTTCATCCATTTTCGAAATGGCAGCAATTTCATCACCTTCATCAAGCCTGATTAATATTACACCTTGTGTTGCACGACCTGATTCTTTTATATTCAAAACAGATGTTCTTAAAATAATTCCCGATTTGCATGTAATTAGTAAATCTTCATTTTCCTGTACAGCGAGAATGCCAACTAAAGTACCGGTTTTTTCTGTAACGTTGATGGTTTTAACGCCTTTACCTCCGCGATTAGTAACCCTGTATTCATCAATTTGTGTGCGCTTTCCAAAGCCTTTTTCACTTACAACCAAAACCGTTTTTGATTCTCCCATTGCGACACATATCATGCCAATTACTTCATCATTTTTATCATCTACTTCAATGCCCGCAACACCAATTGCACCGCGGCCTGTAGCTCTTACTTTGCTTTCAGGAAAACGAATGGCCCTTCCACTTTTTACTGCCATCATTATTTCACAATTGCCATCTGTTAGCATTGCTTCCAGTAACTCATCTCCTTCCAAAATATTAATTGCATTTACACCTGTTGCTCTTGGTCTGCTAAAATCTTCAAGCAATGTTTTTTTGATAACACCTCTTTTTGTACAAAGCACTATATTATGGTTTGTAACAAAATCTTTATCATCTAAATTTTTTACATTAATGATTGCTTTGATCTTATCGTCAGGAACAAGTTGCACCATATTTTGAATAGCTCTGCCTTTACCTTGCTTCTCTCCTTCAGGAATTTCATAAACTTTTAACCAGTAACATCTTCCCTGTTGTGTAAAGAACAACATTGTATCGTGTGTTGATGCAACAAATAAATGCTCAACGAAATCTTCATCTCTTGTTTTACTGCCAATAGCACCACGCCCGCCTCTGCGTTGCTGACGATATTCTGATGCGCTCGTTCTTTTAATATAACCCAAATGCGAAATAGTAATTACCACATCTTCTTTTTCAATCAAATCTTCAATGCGCATTTCATCAGCGAGATATTGAATTTCGGTTTTACGCGCTACACCAAATCTTTCTTTTACTTCAGTCAATTCTTTTTTAATAACATCATAACGCAGTTCTTCACTCGCTAATAATTCTTCAAGGCTTGCAATTTGTTTTAATAGCTCTTCGTACTCAGCTTTAATCTTATCACGCTCCATTCCGGTAAGGCGCTGCAAACGCAATTCAAGTATTGCTTTTGCCTGAATTTCATCAAGGCCCCAATCTGCATTTATTAAATTATCTTTTGCAATTTCCGGCGTTGCAGAATTTCTTATTAACCGAATAACTTCATCTAAATGATCGATCGCGATTAAATAACCATTTAAGATATGCGCTCTTTCTTTTGCTTTGCGCAATTCAAAGTTGGCGCGGCGAATTACCACTTCCATTCTAAACTCAATGAACTCGCCAACGAGTTCTTTTATGTTTAGAATTTTGGGTCTGCCTTTACTTAATGCAACATTGTTTATTCCATAACTTGTTTGCAGCTCAGTAAACTTGTATAACTGATTTACGATAACACTTGAAACGGCATCGCGCTTTAAATCAACAACAATACGTGTTCCTTCTTTGTTATTGCTTTCGTTATTTACATGAACAATGCCTTCAATTGTTTTTTCGTTTACAAGCGAACCAATTTTATCAGTTAATGCATCGCGACTAACCTGGTAAGGAACTTCTGTAATAATAATTTGTTCTCTGCCGCTTGGTTTTGTATCGATGTGACATTTACCACGAAGAACTACTCTTCCACGACCTGTAAGCATTGCCTGTTGCACGCCTTCCATTCCATATATAACACCACCGGTAGGAAAATCAGGGGCCTTCACAAACTTCATCAATTCTTCAGCAGAAATATTTTTATCATCGATGAATGCAATACAACCATCAATCACTTCATTCAAATTATGCGGCATCATGTTCGTTGCCATACCTACTGCAATTCCACTTGAACCATTTACCAGTAACTGCGGAATGCGTGTTGGTAACACAACCGGCTCTTTCAAAGAATCATCAAAGTTTAATTGAAAATCTACAGTCTCTTTTTCAATATCGTCGAGCATGCTTTCTGCAAGGCGTTGTAATCTTGCTTCGGTGTAACGCATTGCTGCCGGCGGATCTCCATCGGGGCTTCCAAAATTTCCCTGTTTATCAATCAGCACATGATTCATATTCCACTCCTGCCCCATGCGCACTAACGCATCATACACGGCAGTATCTCCATGCGGATGATATTTACCCAACACCTCTCCCACTATACGTGCACATTTTTTATATGGGCGATTATAATTTAAACCCAGGTCATTCATTGCGAAAAGTATCCTGCGATGCACGGGTTTAAAACCATCGCGTATATCAGGCAATGCACGACCAACAATCACCGACATTGAATAATCAATGTAGGCTGTTTTCATTTGCTCCTCTATGTTTACCTGTACAATTCTGTCGTTATCTGAAGTTTCCTGCGGGAGTTTATTTTCTTCCATTTCTTGATTTAAGAGAATGTTCTTTTGAACTAATTTTTCTAGCCCGCAAATCTAATCTTTTGCACCCGCATTACCGTTTTATTTAGCGGGTTTTTATGCACCAAATTGTTAAGAAGTTTTAGTATGATATGCCTGTTTTGGCGCTTAATTTTTAATGAAAAAACAAATCGTTTACCTTTCAGAAAATTAAATATCTCATGAGTATTTTTTCAAAAATTATTGCAGGCGAAATTCCTTCTTATAAAATTGCTGAAAACGAAAAATTTTTTGCTTTTCTTGACATTTTTCCGCTGGTCGAAGGTCATACTTTAGTTGTTCCAAAAGCCGAGGTTGATAATATGTTTGATTTGAGTGATGATTATTTAAATGGCTTGCTTGTATTTGCAAAACCAATTGCAAAAGCAATTGAAAAATCATTTCAATGTAATCGTTGCGGCATTGAAGTAATTGGTCTCGAAGTTCCGCATGCGCATATGCATTTGATTCCAATTAATTCATCGAACGATTTAAATTTTACAAGACCAAAACTAAAATTGAGTGAGGAGCAATTGAAAAATGCACAACAAAGAATTCTTGCGAATTTGAAAAAATAATTATACTAACCTGTCAGGATTTTGTGCAATAAACTCTTTCCAGCCTTTTACTGTTTTACTGCTGATGTTAATTGGCGATGTTGTTGAATAATGATGGCACAATGCAACCGCAAGTGCATCTGTTGCATCGAAAAAATCCGGTCGTTCTTCAAGTTGAATTATTCTTTGCAACATTCTAAACACTTGTTCTTTTGTTGCATTTCCATTGCCCGTAATAGATTGCTTTATTCTTTTTGGTGAATATTCTGTAACAGGAAT
Organism: Bacteroidota bacterium; assembly: GCA_048498595.1. GTDB lineage: Bacteria > Bacteroidota > Bacteroidia > Chitinophagales > Chitinophagaceae > Parafilimonas. The sequence continues at coordinate 5,731 of JBEHXR010000030.1, read as the reverse complement.
TGAAGCTTGCATAGCTGCGGCAATGGCAACGCCTTGTGCTCTTCCTAACTTCAGCATGCTTTGAACGTTCTTTCCAAAAAATGGTGCTTCAATAGCGAACATACTGGGTTTATGTTTTTCAATAAGTGCACAAACCTCAGCATAAATTATTTCGAGGCGACGATAGGCATCTTTATGAGAAATCAGCTTTAAAACATCCATCCTAACTAATTCAACTTTGCCTCCATTAATTGCAACAATAGCATAACCCATAATCACTGTGCCGGGATCAATACCTAAAATAACATGCGGAGAAGCTTTCATTAAACGTGAAAATACTATTTCTTTTTTCCCCAGTTATTTTCCATATCATCATAATTTTTTTTAGATATAGTTGAGTTCTTTTTACTGCGTGATGTTCCTTTTTTATTTTTAGCATTAATGTTATTTACCAGAGAATTTTTTACAGCTAATTTATTTTTTTTAGTGCTGCTTTTCTTTGTTGAATTTTTAGCGGTTTTTTTTCTGATTGATTTTGCCATGATCTGTTATTGACTTTTTGATGATGGTGTTGTTTTCATTTCTGGTTGAATTTTTTCTTTTTTTTGCACGGGCTGAATTTTTTCTTTTGATTGTACAGTTTGTCTTCCTGTTTCAACTTCTACCTGTTTCATGGTAACCGCATATTCGTTGGGATGAATTGCAGAACCATATTTCACCGCATAAGCCTTTGTAAATTCTGCACCGAAGTATAAAATGATAGCAGAGTAATAAACCCACAGCAGCAAAACAACTAAAGAACCTGCGGCACCATAAGTGCTGCCCACTTTACTTTTACTTATATAAAATGAAATACCAAATTTTCCCAGCATAAATAAAACAGCAGTAGCAATAGCACCCGCCAAAACATCCTTCCACCTGATTTTAGCATCTGGCAGAACCCTGAAAATAACAGCAAATATTAATGCTGAAATAACCAACGTTAGTAATAAATTAATAATGTAAAAAACAACAACAGCAACATCAGGATAGGCTGCTTTTAAACGGTTACTTAATCCTTCTATTAAAGCAGAGATTCCCAACGAAACAAGTAGTAAAAAACCAAGGCTTATAATGATTGAAAAAGAAAGAAATCGGTTTTGCAGCATTTTAAGCCATCCTTTTTTGGGTTTGGGTTTCAGCCCCCAAATTCGGTTGATAGAATCCTGCATATCTCCAAACACCGTTGTTGCACCAATCAATAAAGTTATAATTCCGATTATTGCAGCAATATGTCCTTTTCCGTTTATTGAAGCGTTCTTGATTATTTCCTGCAATTGCAATGCTGTGTCATGTCCAACAAATGCGTTCAATTGTGTAAAGATTGAACCTTCTGCCGCTTCTCTTCCTAAAAAAATGGCACATAAAGAAATTATAACAACAAGTAACGGTCCCATTGAAAATACAGTGTAATATGCGAGTGAGCCACCGAGTTTGGTTACATTATCCTGGCTAAAACCAGAGAAAGAATTTTTTAAAACTTCCCAAATACCCTTTAACGACATTTTCTTTTTTGCCTGCATATCTTTTTTATTTTTCAGTTGAATTCATTCGCTTTTACCAGTGAACTGCAAAAAAGTTACCAATCAAAAATATAATGCAGCTTTAATTGGCTTAGTTGTTGAATTAAACTAGGGTGATAACAATTTGTTTAATAAAAAAAATTTTATGAAACAGTTATGTAAGCTGATTAACATTAAAGCTTTTCTTGCCATTTTGGTTTTAAGCTTGATACAAACTTTTTCTTTCGCACAAGATAATGCTGGCAGCAACACCGTTACAACAACTACACACACAGAAACGCAAACGTGGTATTTACAACCATGGGTTTGGGTTGTTGGTGGTGCAGTATTCATTCTTATTTTAATTGCGTTAATTCGTGGTGGCGGCAGAGATGACCGTGTTACAATTACAAAAACAACCACGACTGATACGAATGTTTAAGCACTCATAATAAAAATAGCTCCGGCATAACCGGAGCTATTTTTATGTAGACATTATTCCTTAAAAATTAATATTTCCATCTTACAAAAGCTTCCATTGCAGCATAACGCGTTAAACCCAAAGTAGCATACAGGCTTGCTGTGTTTGCATTTCTTTCTTCTGCACGTTGCCAGAATTCGCGGTTATCACTTCCCTGGAAGGGCACCATGTCTTTCTGACTTTGATGTATAAAAATTCCGTAACGTTTTTTCATCACTTGTTCCGGGCTCATAGGAATTGCCATTTCAATGTCTTCAATATTCCATTCCTGCCATGCACCTTTGTATAACCAAAGCCAGCAATCGTTTATCCATCTGTCACCTTTCTCCTTGCAAAATTTTAGAGCAGCGAGAACAACATTAAAACAAATAAGGTGTGTTCCGTGTGGGTCAGCAAAATCGCCTGCACAATAAATTTGATGTGGCTGAATTTTTCTCAACAACTCAACAGTAATATCTACATCCTCCTGCCCCATTGGTTTTTTATCAATGGTTCCTGTTTCATAAAAAGGTAAATTTTGAAAATGAATTTGATTGTCTTTTAAACCAACATAACGGCAAGTTGCTCTTGCTTCGCAACGACGTATTAATCCTTTTATCTCTCTTATTTCATTTGTATCTGTTTGATTAGATTTTTTTGAAGCGAGAAATGTTCTTGCATCTTCTAAAATCTTATGACTTTTTTTGTTGTCCATCTGAAACAATTCTTCAAAGCCAACTGCAAAATCTATAAAGCGTGTTACAAATTCATCTGTAACTGCAATATTGCCGCTGGTTTGATAGGCTACATGCACTTCATGTCCCTGATCGTGTAAACGCATAAATGTTCCGCCCATACTTATAATATCATCATCAGGATGCGGAGAAAAAATTAAACAACGTTTTGGGTAAGGTTCGCTGCGTTCAGGATGCGCAGGTATAAATGAGTTTGGTTTTCCGCCGGGCCAACCTGTTATGCTATCGCGAAGCAAATAATAAACCTGCAAATTTATTTCGTAGGCCTCTCCTTTTTCTGCGAGCAGTTCTGCCAAACCATTTTCGCGATAATCATCATTCGTTAAACTTAAAACAGGTTTGTTTAGTTTCAGCGCCATGTTTATTACAGCGCGTTTAATCATTTTAGATGTCCATTCAATTTCACCCGTAAGCCACGGTGTTTTAAAACGGGTAAGTTCAACTGCTGCATTTTTATCTAAAACAAAAGTGCAGTTGTTGTGTTGTTGAAGAATGCTTGCAGGCACTTGTTCCGTTACTTCACCTTCAACTGCCTTTGCAACGATCTGCGCTTTTTGCCCCCAAGCTAAAAGTAAAATGCGTTTCGATTTCATGATAGTGCTAATGCCCATCGTTAAAGCAAGCCGCGGCACTTTTGAAATACTGTCAAACTCTTTTGCGTTTGCATTGCGCGTGTTATTATCAAGATTGGTAAGTCTTGTTTTTGAATAACGGCTTGAACCTGGTTCATTAAAACCTATATGACCATTGTTACCAATGCCTAAAATTTGCAGATCAATTCCGCCTGCTTCATCAATCATTAATTCATACGCTGCACAATGTTCTTTTATTTGTTCTTTTGGAAGCGCGCCATTAGGTATATGAATATTTTTTGGATCAATATCAACATGGTTGAATAAATGCCGGTGCATAAAAGTCCAATAGCTTTGAACCGCATCTTTATCTATCGGGTAATATTCATCAAGGTTAAACGTGATGACATTTTTAAAACTTAGGTTTTCTTCATTATGCATTCTTACCAATTCTGCGTACAGCGTAATTGGCGTAGAACCTGTAGCCAAACCCAAAACACAATTTTCGTTTTTGTTTTGTTTTTGTTTGATGAGTTTTGCAATTTCTTCCGCAGCATATTTTGAACCTTCTTTTGAATTTGCAAAAATTTCAACCTGAATTTTTTCGAATGATTCAACCATGATTTGATTATTGAGTATTGTTTATTAATTATTCGTTATTGATGCTGGTGCAAGTTGCCGGTAATAATTTATAATACTGAAATAAACCTGCAACTTGAAACATGCAACCTGAAATTATTCTTTATCAATTCCCTTCGCGTCATAATGCACATGCCAAAGATCGTATCGTTTATATTGTTGTTGCAAACGATTTTTAAAATCATCCCAGTTTTTGTTTTCTTTCGGCGTCCATAAAACTTCGCTTAAAGCTTCCAATCTTGGAAATAACATGTACTCCACTTTTGCAGGATTGCTCATATATTCAGTCCATACATTTGCTTGCGCACCGATAATATATTTTTGTTCATCAGCAGATAATTCTTTTGGCAAAGGCTCATAATTATAAACTGTTTCAACAGGTAAATATCCACCAATCGTTAAACTGTCTTCATGTTTGTTTTGTGCATGATCAAAATAAACATAACCGCCGGGCGTCATTATAACCTTGTGATGTTGCTTCGCCGCTTCAATGCCGCCTTGCTCACCACGCCAGCTCATAATAGTTGCATTTGGTGCAATGCCACCTTCTAAAATTTCATCCCATCCAATTATTGAACGCCCCTTGCTGTTTAAATATCTTTCGATCTTTCGTATAAAATAACTTTGCAAACCTTCTTCATCTTTTAACCCGCTGTCTTTAATTAGTTGCTGGCAAAATGCAGATTCTTTCCAATAAATTTTAGGGCATTCATCGCCGCCAATATGAATATATTTTGATGGAAATAATTCCATCACTTCATCCAAAACATTTTCTAAAAATTTGAAAGTATAATCAGTTGGCGCAAATACATCAGGATAAACGCCCCAGCTTTGTTGCACTTGTTTTCCCGTTGAATCACCGCTCCATTTTACACCTTTTGCAATTTTTGTAGATGAATCAGGAAAGCAGCTGAGTTGCGGATACGCAGCAATTGCAGCTGATGCATGACCCGGCATTTCTATTTCAGGAATGATGGTGATATAGCGATCGGCAGCATACTTTACAATATCTTTTATTTGCGCCTGTGTGTAATAGCCGCAATACTTTGTATCATCGTTTCCAGTACCCGGATGATGACCAATGATCGTTCCGTTTCTGCAGCCACCAATTTGTGTAAGCTTTGGATATTTTTTTATTTCTATGCGCCAGCCCTGGTCTTCCGTTAAGTGCCAGTGAAAAGTATTCATCTTGTGCATGGCGATGAAATCAATGTATTGCTTGATGAAATCAACAGAGAAAAAATGACGACCGCAATCCAAATGCAAACCGCGATAAGCGAAGCGAGGTGAATCAACAATATTGCACTGCTGAATTTTTAAGCTATTCGATTTTTCTGCAGGCAATAATTGTATTAAAGTTTGAATGCCATAAAAAACACCTTGCTCATCATTACCAATAATTGAAATACTGTTAGCGTCGACTTTCATTAAATAACCGCCCTGCACATTTACTTTTTTCGAGTCAAGTTGCAAAGAAATTTTTCCTTCAGGATACATCTCCTTATTTTGAACCGGTAGTATAAATCCATAATACTCTTTCAAATAATTATTTAAAAAAGATGTACTTTTTATTAAATCTTTTTGAGAATAAAAAACAGTTGTATGATTAGTCATACTAAAACTTCCATCTTTCACTTCAACCTTTGCAGGTTCAGGAATAATGTTGAGCGATTGTTGTTGTGCAAAGCACAACAATGATGAAAAAGTAAGAACAACGACTAAGAATTTTCTCATGATTATTTATTTATGGTTTCAATAAACTGCGACAGTGTTAGAATTAATGTA
>JBEHXR010000029.1:0-18775 GCA_048498595.1 Bacteroidota bacterium | reverse complement strand
CCAGATGAAAAAAACTTTCATATTGTCCTTAATTGTCCGATATAAAATAATTTTTTGCGCCATTTATCGCTCAAATAATTCAAGAATTGAATTTCATTACAAAGACAAATGATGCTGAGATGCAATAAAACACCTCTTATGTTTAGGGAGTTTTATTTTAGTGATTCGAAAGATTTATAATATCAGCATATTACAATTGAAATTAATTCTGCTTCGCCATTTTCTCTGCATTTTCTGCAACCTGTAATGCCTCGATAAACTGATCAATTTCGCCATTCATTACTGCATCAAGATTGTAAACAGTTAAACCAATGCGATGGTCTGTAACTCTTCCCTGCGGATAATTATATGTTCTGATTTTTGCACTGCGGTCGCCGGTGCTTACTAATGTTTTGCGTTGCCTTGCTATTTGTTCTTCATGCTTGCGCACTTCTTCTTCATATAATTTTGTACGCAACATCGTCATCGCTTTTTCGCGGTTGCCTAACTGGCTTCGCTCGGTTTGACAAACAACAACGGTTCCTGTTGGAATGTGCGTTAGCATTACCTTGGTTTCAACCTTATTTACATTCTGACCACCAGCGCCACCACTGCGTGCAGTTTCCATTTTTACATCAGCGGGATTTAATTCAAAATCCACTTCTTCTGCTTCAGGCATAACCGCAACCGTTGCAGCAGATGTATGTACTCTTCCCTGTGTTTCAGTTTCTGGCACACGTTGCACACGATGCACGCCGCTTTCAAATTTTAAAGTGCCGTAAACATCTTCGCCTGTTACTTCAACAACAACTTCTTTGTAACCGCCAACCGTTCCTTCGCTTTCACTAATCACTGCTGTTTTCCATCCTTTCTTTGATGCATAACGCAAATACATATCCAATAAATCACCGGCAAATAAACTTGCTTCATCACCGCCTGTGCCGGCACGAATTTCAAGCACGGCATTCTTATCATCCTGGGGGTCTTTGGGAATTAAAAGTTTGGTAAGTTCTTTTTCAAGAGAAGATTTTTTCTCTTCCAGTTCAGGTAATTCCATTTTTGCCAGTTCACGCATATCTTCATCACTGCTGTTTAAACCTTGCTTCGCAAAATCGTAATCCGCTATAACTTTTTTATATTCTTCAAAAGGTTTTACAATTTTTTCAAGCTGGCGATATTCTTTGCTCAAACGTTGAAACTCAGATTGCTTATTAATTATTTCAGGATTAGTGAGTGCAACGCCCACCTGCTCAAACTTTGCCTTTATTGCTTCTAATTGGTCAATCATAAAGTGCGCAAATTTAGATGTTTTAGCTGTCTTAATTTTACCGCATGTCTTACAGAAAATTTAAAGCTGATTATCTTTTTAACGGAAAAGATTTACAGCCCGCAAATAATGTTCTAATTACAAATGAAAAAGGTGTTATCGATAATATTATTGATGAAAAAGATGCGGGTGATGATATAGCAAATTTTAAAGGAATTCTTTCCCCGGGTTTTATTAATTGTCATTGTCATTTGGAGTTAAGCCATTTGAAAGATGTGGTTGAACGCGGAACCGGCTTGGTTGAATTTTTAATAAAAGTGGTAAGCAACCGGAATGCAGTTAAAGAAAAAATTGAAGAGGCAATTGTAAACGCAGATAATGAAATGTATGAAAATGGAATTGTTGCTGTGGGAGATATTTGTAATTCAACAGATACAATTTTTCAAAAACAAAAAAGCAAAATTGAATACAGAAATTTTGTTGAAGTACTTGGATTTAATGAACAATCGGAAGAACGATTTCAGAATTATATAAAGGTATACAACACTTACTGTGAAGCAGGCTTTGAAAAAACTACATCTATCGTTCCGCATGCGCCATATACAGTAAGTAACTCCATGTTTAATCTCATCAATAATTTTTCTGCTGATAAAATTATTTCTATTCACAACCAGGAAACGCTTGCAGAAGATGAATTGTACAGAACAAAAGCCGGCGAATTTTTAAAGCTGTATCAATTTTTAAATATCAATATTAATTTTTTTAAGCCCTATAACAAAAGCAGTTTGCAATCTTATTTGCAGTTGTTAGATAAAACAAAACAAATACTGCTTATACACAACACGTTTACAAAACAAGCGGATATTGATTTTTCTGTTGAACAAAGTAAAAAGGCTAATCAAAAAATCTTTTGGTGTTTATGTGTGAATGCGAATTTGTATATCGAAAATAAACTTCCCTCTGTTAAACTGTTCAGGAAAAATACTTGCAATATTGTTTTAGGAACGGATAGTTATTCCAGCAATCATTCATTAAATATTTTGGATGAAATAAAAACTGTTCGACAACATTTTCCATCAATTGAAACAAAAGAAATTTTACAATGGGCAACATTAAATGGCGCAAAAGCTTTGGGCATGAAAAATAAATATGGAAGTTTTGAAAAAAGAAAAATGCCAGGAATTATTCTGCTTGAAAATCTGAGTGATTCTGAAATAACTAACGAAACAACAATAAAAAGATTATTGTAATTAATTCAATACTGCTTGTAACACCGGCAAGCTTCTCATCTCTTTAAACTCTGTTACATGTAAAGAAATATATTGAAGTAAAATATCTAAAATCTGCCTCCGCAATTCTCTGTTCAGTTTAATATTTTCGAGGTCGTTGTAAAAATTTATATGCTGAATTTTAGAAATAATTTCTGCGAAGGTTCCTGAAACATATTGCAGATGCGCCGGCTCTTCTTCAATAAACATTCCTTCTTTTAAATCAAGCACAGGAGTTTCAGTTGAATAATTTCCCTGCAACTGAAAACCTGACTCAGTAGAAAGATGCAACGCAAAATATAAAGGCATGTTTGCTACAATTGCATCCGAAGCTTTATCTGCCTGCATTAAACTTCCTTCCAATAAATAAAATAATTTAGGGTTGGCTTCGGGTTGTTTTATACTGCGATGAAAAAGCTCAATCATAAATTGCACAATTGCATTTCGTATTACATCAAACAAAACTTTCGCGTATAAATAGCTCCATTTATATTCTTTAATGAACTGAAGATTTTTTAAGTTGTTGTGATAAACTTCCATTTCTAAAATTGCCCCGGGTTGAAAATAAGCAGCCTTTGCCGGCATTTTTTTTGTTGATTGCCGCGCACCTTTTACAATATAACTCTGCAAACCAAATAGCTCTGTATAAATAGAAGTGATTATACTTGTTTCGCCATACGGAATGGCGCGGAGTACAATACCTTTGGTTTTATGCGTCATCAATCAAAATTAAAATTTAACGGCAGTTTAGTTGAATTCTATTAATTTTGCCGTCCTTTCACCGGGAACAGTATGGTGGCTGTTGCCTTGATAAGTTGAAATTAATTACAGTTTAAAAATTAAATTATGAAACGCACATTTCAGCCGCACAATCGTCGTCGCAAAAGCGTACATGGCTTTCGCAAACGTATGCAAACGGCTAACGGTCGTAAAGTTTTGGCAAGCCGCCGTGCAAAGGGTCGCAAAAAGCTTACAATTTCGGATGAAAGACCGCTTAAATAAATCATTCAAATAAATAACTAATTTAAAGTCCCGAATTTGCGGGACTTTTTTTTACATGCCAACAAAACAATTTTCATTCAACAAAAAAGAAAGATTAAAAAGCAGAAAACAGTTGGATAGAATCTTTACAAAAGGAGAATCTATTACTGCTTTTCCTGTAAAAATTTTTTATGAGTTGAATGAAGATCAGGATAATATTTTTAAAACCGGCGTTGGTGTAAGCAGAAAAAATTTTAAAAAAGCTGTTGACAGAAACAGGATAAAGAGATTATTGCGCGAATCATACAGAACAGAAAAAGCGGAGCTATTAAATTATCTTCAACAAAATAAAAAGCAAATAGCTTTGTTTTTTTTATACGTCGATAAAACTGAGCCTGATTATCTTTTTTTAAAACAAACGATACAAAAAGCAATAAAAAAGTTGATAAGTGAAATGGCTTCTTAAAATATTGAGTTTCCCGTTTATTGTGCTGATAAAGATTTACCAGGCAATAATTTCACCCATTTTAGGTCCACAATGCAGGTTTACACCAACATGCTCTAATTACGCTTTGGAAGCGCTAAAAAAATACGGTGTATTTAAAGGAACATGGCTTGCCATAAAAAGAATTTCGAAATGCCATCCTTGGGGAGGAAAAGGTTATGATCCCGTTCCATAAAATAATCGTGACACTACTACATCGTTTATGATACTTCTGTTCTTAGTTTATTTTTTCTGGAAGTTTTGAACAAGCTCATCTTTACTAACCACTTTTACTTTATCACCGTTTTTTAAACTCTTACTTACTACATCGTAAGGGCCGGTTACAACCTGCTCACCTTGTTTTAATCCGCTGGTTACTTCAATATTATTAATATCCTGTATTGAAGTTTTTACCGGTTCAAGTTTTACTTTACCATCAGGTTGCACTGCAAAAACAACTTCTACAAGATCGCTGTCGCCCGGGTTTGTACTTGAACCTGCAAATTCTTTTGCTTTAGCACTGTCCGCTTTTTTTACATCGTTCATGCTTCTTGTAGTTACAGCATTTAATGGAACAGATAAAACATTGTTGTCTGTTTGTGTTTGAATATCCGCACTCGCCGTCATTTCAGGGCGAAAAGGAAACGGTTGATTTTTTACGATCAAATCTTTATAGCTTGATGGTAATAAACGGATGTGCACTTCGTAATTGGTAACAGAAGTAGATGACGAATTACCCGAAGCCGAAGACAGAGCTGCTGATTCAGGATTCGCTATTTTATACACTACACCTTTGAACGTCCTGTTATTAAACGCATCAATTTCAATATTTGCAGAATCGCCCAGCTTTACTTTAGGAATATCGTTTTCACCAACATCAACCTGCACTTCCATGCTGCTTAAATCTGCTATACGCATCATCTCAGTTCCTATATTAAAGCTATTGCCGGCAACACGTTCACCCAATTTTACGCTTAATAAACTTACTACGCCATCCATGGGTGCCGTAATAGTAGCACGCTGCAAATCTTTATTCGCACTTGTTAAACCAGCCATTGCATTTTGCACACTCGCCTGGTTGGCCTTTATACCGCTTTGTGCAGCGATATAATTTGCTTTTGCAGATTCATAAGCTTGTTGCGCAGTTTCAAATTCCGATTGTGAAATAACCTTTTCATTCAATAAAGTTTTTTGGCGATTATATGCAGCTTCCGCCTGGTCTAACGTTGCTTTTAAAGCGCCTAACTGTGCCTGCGAGTTTGAAACCTGCGCCTGTGATTGTGCAACCACTGCAGCAGCCTGGTCTCTTTGTGAAGAATAAATATCAGCATAAATTTTTGCGAGCACTTGGCCTTTGTGCACCGTATCGCCTTCCTGCACATCAAGCTCTACAATTTGACCGGATATATCTGGGCTAATTTTTACTTCCACTTCAGGATAAACCTTACCACTTGCGGTAACAGTTTCTGTAATATTTCTTACAGCAGCTTTTTCTGCAGTAACCTTTGTTCCTTCATCTTTAGAAAGCACACCAGCTTTGCTTAATATAACAAGCAGTACAATTACTATAATAAGTACGCCGATAATCCATTTTAATTTTCTACTCATAGCTTGAAAAATTGTATCATACAAAATTTAAAACTGAACGCCCTGACCTTTATAAAATTCCAATACTTTCACTTTAAAAATATAATCATACCGCGCTGCTACCTGGTTAATTTTTGCAGTAAATAAATTGGTTTGTAAAGTGATGTAATCTATTGTTGACATCAACCCTATATTATATCTTTTTGTTCCCAAATCATACGCATACTGCTGTGTTTGCACTGCCTTTGTCGTCGCATTAAATTTTGCCAAAGCAGAAACAGCATTGCTGTAAGCTGTATAAATATTTTGTTGCAGCGTAAGATTATCTGCTCTTAATTGCAACTGAGAATTTTCTAAATTCAGTTTTGCTCTGTCGTAGTTTGTTCTCAGTTGTCTTCCGTTAAAAATTGGAATATTTAATTGCAAACCTATTGCCTGGCTAAAGTTTATATTTCCAATTTGACGAAAATAAGATGGTCTTTTTGTAAAAGGAACTGAATTAGGTAAAGTAACATAATCTCCATTGTGTGTGTACAATGTATCTGTTACCGCCTGAAAACCTGTAATTTCCTGGAATGTGCTTCCATAATTACTTCCCATTTGCCCAAATGCAGATAGCGTTGGATACATTGCGCCTCTTGCACTTTTAACCGCATACTGATTTGCAATTACAAACATACTGTCTGATTGTTGCAATGGCTGACTGGCAAGTGCAAGCTGGTAAACATACGCAGGATCTAATTGTGACAGCGGCGGAATAGGAATTTTATCAACATCAGGCGTTGAAACATTAAACGCTGTTGCTTCATCCAAATTTAATAAAGCAATTAACTGAATTCTGTTTTGATCTGCCGCGCCCGCAGCACTTATATAAGTGCTGCTGTCAGTTGCAAGCTGTGCCTCTAATTGTGCTGCATTCAGCTCGGGCATACTGCCTGCGTTTACTAATTTTTTTGTATTATCTAACTGCGCAGTTGTTTGATCGATATTTACTTTAGCAATGTTTGCTTGTTCAATTGATAAAAGTGTTTGCAGGTAGGCAGCAGCAACGTTCAGCGCAATATCATTTCTTGCCTTACCAACACCAAGTTTGTACGCCTCTTCATCTTTTTGAGAAGCAAGAATGTTATTTTTTATATTGAAAAAATTAAACAGTGTGATGCCCGCCTGCACCCCATAACTCTGAAAAAACACTTTGTTGTTTGTGTATTGATTGGTGGTAGGATCTATACTGCGGCCAAACTGGTAACCTGCCTGTGTATTAAAACCCAAAGTTGGAATTGTTTGCGCTTTTGCAAACTTTGTTTGCAAAGCAGCTATTCGTGCCTGCACATCTGCCTGTTGTACTGTAATATTGTTTGCCATTGCATAATCAACACAACGGCGTAAATCCCATGTATCTTGTGCGTTTAGAGTTTGACAACACAAGCATACCAATAAAAACGAAAGAAATTTTATCATTTTTCTCATGTTATGTGCCGGCTAATGTTAACCGGGTGTATGCGCATAATTCAACAAAAATAACTGAAAGCACTTTTTGAATATCTTAAATTTTATATAAACGGAAAACTAAAGCTGTGTCAGGTAAGAAGTTGTTTTAAATTTTATTTTGATGAAGTATATCAAGGTCTGGTATTCTACCTCCATTTTGTTTTTTATGAAATATAAAATACAAAACAATAAACACTGCTAAAACACTTAAGCCTGTAACTGCATATTCAGGATTTGTAATGGCAATTACAGTTCCAACAAAAAGATACGCCAGAATAAAAAGCACCGGAAGCAAAGGATATAATTTCATTTTATAAATGCCGGTATTATCTAAATGACTTGTGCGTTTGCGTAAAATAAAAATAGCGCCTGCCGATGTTGCCATGCCGATAGAGTCTAAAAAAATAGTAAAGCTTAAAATCTGATCGAACCTGTCGGCAAAAAATAAAACAATTACACAAATGCCTGCAAACACGGTTAAGCTAACGGTGAGTACATCTTTCTTTTCATCTTTCTTTTTAAATGCGGCCGGTAAAATTCTATCTAAACTCATTGCATACATTACACGTGGATTACTTAACAGCAAAACATTTACATAAGCAAGCACAGCAAGAAATAATAAAATTGAAAACGCATATCTGCCACTTGTGCCAAACATTTTTTCGGCAACAATAGCGGCAATACTTTTGGAAGTTTTTAATTCATCAAAGCCGATGATTTTATAATAAGAATAATTTACGCTGAGATAAAGCGCAATAATTACAAAAATGCCGATGACAATTCCTCGCGGTAAAATTTTTTTAGGGTTTTGCACTTCTTCGCCAAAATTGATGGTTTGCTGGTAACCACCATAAGTAAACGATGCAGCCTTCAAAGCAACACCAAACAATATAAGATTGTTGGTCGACGATAAATCTGCCGTTGAAGAAATTGATGAACCTGTATGATACAACTGCGGAAAAAATATTGCAGCAATTAAAATAAGTATCATACTCATTTTAATAATCATTAAAACATTTTGCGTTTTAGAACTCATGCGTAAACCCATAAGGTTAACACCATAAAACAAAACAATAGCGCTGATGGCAATTAATGATTCTGTAAACGCTGAAGGGTTTCTAAAAATAAGCGGTGCAATATATTCGCTGCCAATTAGTGCAACGCCTGCCAGTGATGCAGCATTTGAAATAAGAATAATGCAATTAATTGCGAATGCTAATGAAGGATGATAGCAAACCGCAAAAATTTTATAGTAGCCACCTGTAATTGGGTAACGCGAACCTATTTCTGCGTAAGTAAGTGCGCCGCACAATGCAATCAATCCGCCCAAAATCCATACAGCAAAATAGTATGCAGGTGTTGAAGAAGCAGCGGCCGCATCTTTCGCCGTTCTGAAAATGCCCATTCCAATTACAAGCCCGATAACGATCATTGTTATATCGAACAGCGAAAGTTTTTGTTTCTCCTTCATAAAAAGTAAATGTAGGGAAACATCGTTATGAGCAACGATAAATCATCAGCCTAAACTATTTAATTAATCTTATGCTGATGGGATACTTATATAATTTGCCTTCGCTGGCGCGAACAGTTGCAACAATTACCAATACCGCTACAATAATACCAACAACCCATAGCAGCAACAGTCCAATCACAGATATAATTAATACCACACAAACAAGAAACATGGTTATTTGAAAGTTGAGCGATTCTTTTGCATGATAAGCAATAAATGTTGATTCATCTTTTTTTATAAGATAGATGATAAGTGGTGCAAGTATTGGAAATATAAAAGTGAGTACATGCGATAATAAGGCAATCGTTTTTTCATCGTTCGTTGGTGGAACTAACGGCGTTTCTTCTGTGCCGAGAAATGAATTATCTGCCATAAAATTTATTTGCTTAAAGTTAAAGTATAAACACTTCAGTTCTGTTTATTAGGTTTTATTTTTGTGTAATGAAATTGCGTAACGAGGATGTTAGAAAAATCACACAGATAAAACAATACTTACTCGACCCGCCTGTTAGTTTTAAATTATACGATTATGCAATTACCTATGTGAATGATGCCATCGCTATTTTAAATCAATATCCAACTGCGCAATCTTTAGTTACTTACCTGCAACAACTGCTTCAACAATTAAATAATAAAACAATCGCACAGGAAGACTTGCGTAACACATTAATGCAAGCCGGTATTCAAATAAGTAAAATCACCAGCGGATAATGTAAACAGAGAATTTATAAACACATCTTCATAAAACAATTTTGTTTGATGTAAGCTTCTTTTATTTTTGTTGCTGATTGGTTTTAAAGATGATGCAAATCGTCTGATGAATTAAAAGGGAATCCTGTTAAAATCAGGAGCTATCCCCGTAGCTGTAAAACCCCCATCCAATAAGGATGGAAGCAATCGCTTAATTTCTTAGCCACTGTTTATTAACGGGAAGGCATTAAGCGAGGGTTAAGCCAGAAGACCTGCCAGTCAAAAATAATATCGGGCTTTCGGGTGAAAAGCAGAATGATATCGTCTTACTGCAAAAGACAATTTCATTTCTATTTATCTCTTTACACGAAAGCTCATTCTTCAAAACATTTAATCACATTCAAAAGAAGAATGAGCATGAAAAAATTTTTTATTACAACAATTGTATTAGCGCTTATACAATTTGCAAAAGCGCAAACAGATTCTGCAAAAGAAAATGTTTTGGATGAAGTTGTTGTTACCGCGACAAAATCTCCAAAAAAATTAAGTGAAACAGGAAAAGTAATTACAGTAATTACCAAAGAACAAATTGAACACAGCGGCGGAAAAGATTTATCGCAAGTTTTAAATGAACAGGTTGGCATTACATTGAATAGTGCAACCAGTAATCCCGGAAAAGATAAATCGTTGTTTTTGCTTGGTGCAACAGATAAATACACATTGATATTGCTTGACGGAATTCCTTTAAACGAACCTGCGGGTGTTGGCGGAAGTTTTGATTTGCGTTTATTATCGCTGGATAATATTGAACGCATTGAAATTTTACAGGGCAGTCAAAGCACATTGTATGGCTCAAATGCCGTTGCAGGTGTAATTAATATTATTTCAAAAAGATCTCAAACAAAAAATCCGCAATTGAACGGGTTGCTAACCTATGGAAGTTATAATAGTTTTAAAGGCAGCGCAAACATTAGTCAAAAAACAAAATTGCTTGAATACAATTTGAATTACACTTATTACAACACGCATGGAATTTCTGAAGCAAAAGATACGACAGGCAAAGCAAATTTTGATAAAGATGGATACAAGCAAAATGCTGTGCAGGCAATAGTTGGCATTAATGTTACAGATAAGTTTAAACTCTCCCCTTATTTCCGTTATTCAAAATTTAAAGGTGGTTTTGATTCGGCTGCATTTTTAGATGCGCCGAGTTATTACATCGCTTCGCTGATGAACACAGGATTAGACGGACATTATAATTATGCCACCGGCAGTTTACATTTTAATTATGGTTATGATTTTACCAAACGTGATTATGAAAGTTATTATCCTTTTCAATCAAGCGGAAAATTTCATAATGCGGAAGCATACGTAAATCAAACGCTGAATAAAAATGTGCAGATGGTTGCAGGTGTAAGTTATCAATCTTACAAAGTAAAAAATATTGACACGGTTAATAGCATTGTTAGTCCTTATGTTTCATTTCTTCTGCATAACAATAATGGATTAAATGTTGAGCTTGGTGGAAGATTTAATCATCATAACAAGTATGGAAATAACTTTACGTACGGTTTTAATCCATCTTACTTTATAAATAATGCAATAAAAATTTTTGCAAACATTACCAGCGGATTTCGTGCGCCGTCAATCAATGAATTATTTGGATTGTATGGTGCAAACCCAAATTTAAAACCCGAAAAATCAAACACGCAGGAAGCAGGTGTACAAACATTTTTTATGCAAAAACAATTATCATTTTTGTTAACTGCTTTTAATCGCAACATTAATGATGTTATTATCAATACCGCTGCGACAAACTATATTTATAGTAATGTAAATAAGCAACACGATTACGGTTCCGAGTTTGAAATAAATTATGCAAATAAAAAACTTCAATTCAATGCATCGTATGCATACATAAATGGAAAGCTTACTGATAAATCTTTAAGAAAAGACTCTGCATATTATAATCTTATTCGCCGTCCAAAAAATGCTGTAAAACTTTTTGCAGGTTATAATATTACTTCTTCGTTTTATATCAGCACCTCTGTTCAATTTACAGGAAAAAGAACAGATACTTATTTTGATCCGGCAACATTTGAGTCATCTGAAGTGAATTTAGACGCATACACATTGTGGAATGCCTATGCTCAATACAAACTTTTAAGAGATAAATTAAATGTATTTGTTGATGTAAAAAATATCGCCAACAAAACAAATTATTATGAAGTGTATGGTTACAATGTGCAGGGTTTAACAATAACAGTTGGATTGCATTTCAAATTATAAAATCAATAGCGCACATAACCAAAACACAATAAATCTTATTTATGAATTCAAATGCTTTTATGAATTGGAGCGGCGGTAAAGATTCTGCGCTGTGCTTATACAAGGCACTGCAATCAAAACAATACGACATTCAATGTTTACTTACAAATGTAAATGCAATACATAACAGGATTTCGATGCACGGTGTAAGAAGAAGTTTGCTTGAAGCACAAGCTGCATCTATCGGCATTCCACTTCAAACAATTGAATTGCCTGAGCAACCATCAATGGAAGAATATGAAGAGATGATGATGAAAAAATTATTTCAATTAAAATCATCAGGTTTTGATAAGGCAATTTTTGGTGACATTTTTTTGGAAGATTTAAAAAATTATCGCGAACAAAAATTAAAGCAGCTTGATATTGATTGCATATTCCCGTTATGGAAAATGGATACAACTGAATTAATAAAAGAATTTATTGCGTTAGACTTTAAAGCCATCATTGTTTGTGTGAATGAAAATTATTTAAACAAAAGTTTTTGCGGAAGATTGATTGATGAATCATTTTTAAACGACTTACCTGCAAACGTTGATGTGTGTGGGGAGAACGGTGAATTTCATTCCTTCGTTTTTGATGGACCAATATTTAAACACTCAATAAAATTTTATAAGGGAGAAATAATTTATAAATTATATGATGCGACACAGCAAAATGAAACATCAGCTAAATATGGATTTTATTTCTGTGATTTGTTGCCTCTTTAATTTTTATAGTTAGCAGGGTCTAATGCCGCAGGGCTCCACGCTTCAAAAAAATCTGCAATTTTTTCTTTGTTGTATCCCTTACCTTCTTCAAGATATTCTGAATCTTGTGTGTGAATACGATTGCCTTTTTCATCAAGAATAATAAATACCGGGAAACCAAATCGCTGCGGATAGCCATATTTAGCATACAGCTTTTGATTTTTATTTTCTTCACTATAATTCAAATGGTAAACAACAAAATCAGCATTTACAATTGAATCAAGTTTTGGATCTTGTGCAACAGTTAAACTAAAACGCTTACACCAAATGCACCAGTTACCACCCCCTTGTATCAAAACAAATTTATGTTCTTCTTTTGCTTTTTTTACTGCCGCCGCAATTTCTTTTTCTGCGTCTGCATTCGGGTTATATAAATGTGCTGTGTCTATACTCTGTGCATTCGCATTACAAAACATAAATAAACCAATCGCAAACAATAATCGTATCATAACTTTAAATTGATGTAATGCAAATCTATTTTATCAGCATTATCATTCAAACAAAATTAATTTTGCATAAAACAGCAGCATGGATCTTGATAAACTGCTTTCTGTAACATTTACATTGTTTGCCGTAATAGATATTATTGGTTCCATTCCTGTGCTTATTGGTTTAAGAAGTAAGGCAGGAAAAATCAATTCGCTAAAAGTTACAATTGTTTGTGGCGCACTTATGATCATATTTTTATTCGTAGGTCAGCCTATGTTGAAAATTTTAGGTCTTGATGTACATTCATTTGCTGTGGGTGGTTCAATCGTTATGTTTTTGCTTGGACTTGAAATGGTGTTGGGACTTGAATTTTTTAAAGAAGAAGCCGGTTCAACCGGAACACTTGTGCCCATTGCATTTCCGATAATTGCGGGTACAGGAACGCTTACAACAATCATGTCGCTAAAAGCAAATTATGATGATAAATATATTTTGATTGGAATTTTAATTAACCTCGTATTCATTTTTGCTACACTGCATTTATTGGGTTGGCTCGAAAAAATTTTAGGAAGAGCGGGTTTAATTGCTGTACGAAAATTTTTTGGTGTAATACTGCTTGCTATTGCTGTAAAAATTTTCGGAACTAATCTTGCCGCATTTGGAAAATAGTTGTTGGTTGCAACTTAGTGTTATTAATTTCGCAACTTAAAGTTTGGTCTCGTAGTACAACGGATAGTACGCAAGTCTCCGGAACTTGATATTCAGGTTCGATTCCTGACGAGATCACTAATTATTCAAAATAAAAAATTCCAGGCTAATATCCTGGAATTTTTATTTGTGTTTATTGATTGTGTTTATTTAGTCTTTCTAAACTCGTTAAGAAGCTTTGCGCCATTTTCATTTATCGAAATGGTTTTGTAAAAATTCTTATTTTCTAAATGAACAATATAAGCAGAACCTGCAGGTGCATCAATTTTTTCTGCTCCGGCAATGTAGTATTTATCATATTCCTGCTGCACCTGTTGTATTAAACTTGCAGGCAAATAACTTGCTTTAAAATACTCAACAGTATAAACCCAATTTCCTTTGTTGCTGTAAAATGCCTTGGTAGTGTTTCCATCAATTTCAAAACTTGCTTCATAACCATTTTCAATTTGTTTCCATACTTCACCGGAAATGTTTTCATATTGATGATGAAAACTTTTCATTGCTTTTTCTGTTGCCGAAATCTTCCCGAAGTTTTTATTTATGTTATCAGGCGTTGCGGCACTTGCGCTTACTAAAATTGCTAAACATGTAGCCATTAATAAAAGATGCTTTTTCATAATTTAATTTTTATTGTTTAAAATTTTTTAACAAAGAGACACTCATTATCAAATGCTCTTCATTTAAAAACTTTCAAGACAAGTACCAACAGGCTTGTATTAAGATGAACGGCTCATGCATTAAGATGAGAGGTAAAAAGACGCGTTAAAGCAAATTAACTATATAAAAAAAACTGTTCGGTTTGGAACAGAAGATTTACAAAAACGAACACTATTAAAATATTTCCTGAAATATTGCCGGTAAAAAAACACCAAGTGGCACGCTGTTCATTATTTTTAATTCTTCTTTTAATGAAGTTTCATTATCAAGAAATTTAAAAAGATTTTGCACAGAGTTTTGTTTAAAAAGCGATGCGAACAAATTATCACCGCTCATTTTTTTATTGTACAAAACATTTAAAAGCGTGTTATCATAAAGGTTAAAGCGTTTTTCAAAAATACTTTTTGATAGTAAGGGATTTTTTTGCTGTACTAAAGCATCAACAATTTGCGCTGTATGTTTTTGTATGAATTGAAAAGTATAACCAGTGCTTGCTTTTGTATCGCCGCCTGCAGCACCAATGTTTATAATCTTGCTATCGCCTTTGGGAAATTTAAAATTAGTCATTGGAATTACGCCAAACTCTTTATCAATAACAGTGTAGTTATTTATTTTTAAAAACGATTGAATATATTTTTCAATTGCCATTTCATATTCTGCTTGCGGCAAAATTTTTTCAGATAGCAAAGTGTATTCAATAAGTGCTTTATTTTTTGCAACAGGTAAAACATAAACGAAAGTTGCTCCCGTTGTTTGATCAACTCTAAAATCCATAAACGTTGCAACATGCTCGTTAAAACAATTTTCATTTGTTTCAATCAACCAACCTTTAAAATGTTGTAATAAAATATAAACACTTTTTTGTTGCAGTGCTTCCTGTTTCCAATCATTAAAAATGATGCTGTTGAAAATATAATCTGAATGAAACTCCTCATCAGTTGTTTTTGCAACTGCATAACTTTCATTACTAAAAATTGACTGCACATCACCATACATTATATCAATGTTTGAACGCTTCTTTGCTCTATTTAAAACTGTTTCATACAGATCAATACTACGAATCATTTTATATTGATATGGTTCTAAATCAAACCTTGCAGAAAATTCATTCGAGAAAAAATCTATTTGCTGCCAGCGATGATAAACAATGTCTTCTAACAAACCAGGTTGTTGTTCCCAAAAGCACCACGTTTTATCGTTTTGATTTTTGTGTTCTTTATCTAACAATAAAATCTTCTTATCATTAAAAAAAGAATGCTGCATCATTCTTTGTAATAAACTTAAACCTGCACAGCCGGCACCTGTGATGATATAATTGTATTTCTTTATCACTTAAATTGAAAGTAGTAATTTCTGCGAAGTATAATTTAGTATGGAAATAATTAATCGTATGCAACAAGATGAATTACTTCTCCATTATCGTAATACATCCTTCCATTAGTTGAAAGATATTTTTTTTGCGTTGTTTTATCAGGCAAAAATTTATCAGTGAAAGCTTTTATTTCATCATGGGTTTTTGAAGGCGCCCCATCTGAAGGTTGCAAAGAATGCACATAACTTTTTATCATTTCAATATATGCTGCAAGGCAAAGATCGGTTCCCGAAAAAATTTCCGAATTAATAATGCGATCACCTGTAATTGCAATAAAACCTGCATAGCTGCTGTCACTTTCTCTCATTTTATTAATAAAGAAATGCAGGTAAGAAGTATCATCAAACGTACTATCGTTATAAGCGCTTAAATATGCAGCGGTTTGATTCTTTTTATTTTTTTCTGCAAGCTCATTGTCTATTTGTTTCCAGATTTTGTTTTGCCGTTGCGTTTCATCAATCTGTTTTCTTACACCAACATCTGCTGTGCCTGCATGCCTGAAACGTTTCGCTTTATCATCCCATCTTCCCTTTTCAATACAAAACACAGGAACATAATTTTTGTTTCTGCCTGCAGGAATAATTGTTGTTTTACCAATCGCCCTGTCTTGCTTACCACCCTGTATCATTTCTCCGCTCATCAACAACACATTATCTTTTGATTTATTTTTTACGAATAAAGTTGAAACATCTGCGCCACCATCAGCCGTATTTTCTTTAATGACAATTTTATGTTGCTTC
Organism: Bacteroidota bacterium; assembly: GCA_048498595.1. Taxonomy (GTDB): domain Bacteria; phylum Bacteroidota; class Bacteroidia; order Chitinophagales; family Chitinophagaceae; genus Parafilimonas. The sequence goes on along the minus strand of JBEHXR010000029.1, from coordinate 2,535 downwards.
AATGCATCACTAAAACTGATGACCGGCTTATCGAAAGCGGTGATGTTTTGAAAACCCGGCGCTCCACCTTTATCCTTAAAACGAATGGGAATCAGTTGCAATTTTTTAAACGTCCATGGGCTGTCATATTGAACACTTAGTTCGTTATACGTAAGCTGTGCCTGCAATTGCTGATGAAAGAAAACCAACATCAGCATAAAAAAATAAATACGGATATAAAGCAGAAGTTTAAGCATCAGCAACTCTTAAAACGAATAACCTTAAAGATTCTTGTTGTATAAAATTAGCTGTTGTTTAGCCAAATAAAAAGTCCCGAAAACGGGACTTAATTTTTATGATGTTTTTTAAAGCTGCGAGTTGCGGAATAATTTATCTGCCACCACCCATTTGCATACCTTCCTGCAAACCTTGATTAGAGTTCTTGCTTTGACGTTTGAAAAGTGATACATCGAACTTACCGAAATGATAAGTAAAATTCAGTCGCACCAATTGCGGGTTATTCAGTCTGGAATAATCCTGGTAAAAGAATGGGCTTGATGAAATTTGTTCGCTTACTGCCGTTCTAAAGATATCGTTCACACTAAGTGTAATAGCGCCTGCCTGGTTTTTGAAGAATGTTTTCTTCACTGCAAAATCTACTGACCAGAATGGTTTGATATAACCTTGCGAAGCAGACTGACCTGACTGTGGCGGACCAAAATTTTGCTGCCCTGAACTAACAGGTAAATTTGTTTTGCTTTGATAGTTGCCTGAAAGCTGTAATGTAAAATTTTTAGGTAACTTAAAATTGTTATTCATTTTTGCAAACCAGCTTAAGATTGCGTCTTGTGAAGCGATGTTATTACCAGCATTTATTTTTGAATTGTACAAGTTTACGTTTGCATTAAAATCCCACCATTTGGCTACATAATCAACATCTGTTAATTCCAACCCGTAAGCATAACTTGAGTTTGCATTGATGTATGTATTAATAAGCTCAGCTCTTTTTAAGTCTGTATTATATTCACTATCCAGATATCTTGTTATAAGATGATCGGTGTGTTTGTAATATACTGAGGCAAGAAACATATTGTTCTTTCCATAAGTTTTGCTGTAAGAAAATTCAAACGAATTAGTAAACTCCGGAACAAGATCAGGATTACCACGCGTAATGTTTAGTGTATCTGATCTGTCAGTATATGGAATTAACTGAAAGAAATTTGGCCTGTTTATTCTGCGGGAAAAATTCAACTGCAATTCCTGCCTGTTCTTTAATTTCTGGCTTAAGAAAATAGAAGGAAATAAACTCACAGGATAGTTATGTGTATAATGCGCTGAGTCATTTACAACTCCTGTATAATCGCTGCTTTCAGCACGCAAACCAATTTCGTATCCAAAATTTTTAATGCTGCTTGTTATAGTTGCATAAGCTGCATAAACATTATTGGTATTGTGATAATTTATGCTTGAGCCAGGCACTTTTGTGTCAACGGATCCATCTACATAATATAAGTCATTAATATTTGCAAGCTTATTCATTTGTGCTCTTAAGCCCGTTTCCAGTTTTGTATTTTTTGTAAGCGGATTTGTATAGTCTGTTTGAACCGTAAAGAATTTATTGTCGCCTGTTGAGAGCTGTTTTTCATCGCTGTTTCCAATATAATCGCCAGTTGCATTATAATTGCTGTTGGCATAATAAGAGTTACCATTATTCTTTCCTGCGAAATAATTTCCATCAATCGTCCACTGCTCGCCTTGCTTTGGAAAATTGTGCACCATTGCAAACTGCAAGCCGTTTGCATTAAAGGTTCTTGAACCGGTTGTTGCACGAATGCCGGATGAATTAGTAATGTTTCCGCTTTTAAAAATGCTGTCAGTAAAAGTATTATTAACAGAGTTCGGTTTAAACTCGCCATGTACTTTTATACCAGATAATGAAAGTGTAGTTCTGTTGGTAACAAAATAATCAAGCCCTAACCTGCCAAACATAAATGTACCGTCACTTTTTGATACACTTGTTTGCGTGTTGTGTGTTGTAACGTCGTTTAAAAAATAATCTTGTAGTGTGTTACCCGTTGTACGGCCGCTGCGATGATTTGCCATTAATGCAGCAGTAAGATTTATTTTTCCCTGGCGCACATTAAAATTACCACCGCCATTAAATCCGCCTCTTGAATCTACGCCAGCCATTAAATTACCATTGTAACCTATTTGTTTATTTTTTTTGAGTACGATGTTAAGAATACCTGCATTACCACCGCTTGCATCATATTTTGCAGATGGGTTTGTAATTACTTCAACACTTTGAATTGCATCAGCAGGAATTTGATCTAATGTTAGCGTTGTTGGTCTGCCATCAATATAAATTTGCGGCGTTGCATTGCGCACTTTTACATTACCATCAATATCCACCTGCACTGAAGGAACATTCTTCATTACATCTATTGCAGTACCACCGGCACTCACAATATTTTTATCTACATTAAATGTTTTTTTATCAATATCCATTTTTAATGCAGAAGCAGTTGTTGAAACAGTTACATTTTGAAGTTGACC
>JBEHXR010000028.1:0-18894 GCA_048498595.1 Bacteroidota bacterium | reverse complement strand
ATTTTTGTTTTTTGCAGACTGCATTGCGGCTGCGAATTTATACTGATAAAGTTCAAAAGATATTTAAAATATTACTTTGCACTTTCTTAATTGTATGCGACTCTGTTTATTTTTACAGTCCTTCAAATAAAAATTATGAGCAAATTTTCAGAATACAATTTCGCGAATCAGAAAGCATTGATACGCGTTGACTTTAACGTTCCGCTGGATAAAAAAACTTTTGAAATAAAAGATGATACAAGAATGAAAGCCGCTGTTGCAACCATAAAAAAAATTTTGAATGATGGTGGCAGCGTTATTTTGATGAGTCATTTAGGAAGACCAAAAGAAGGACCTGAAGATAAATATTCATTAAAACACCTGGTAAAACATTTAAGCGAATTATTAGATGGTAAAGAAATTTTGTTTGCTGATGATTGCATTGGCGATGATGCAAAACAAAAAGCAGCATCATTAAAACCAGGTGATGTTTTGTTATTGGAAAATCTTCGTTTTTATAAAGAAGAAGAAAAAGGTGATGAAGCTTTCGCAGAAAAATTATCAAAGCTTGGAGATGTTTATGTGAACGATGCATTTGGCACTGCGCATCGTGCACATGCATCAACAGCAATTATTGCAAAGTTTTTTCCTAAAGAAAAAAGAATGTTTGGCTTGTTGATGAAAAGTGAAATTCAGGCTGCAGAAAAAGTGTTGAAGCACTCAGAAAAACCTTTTGTTGCAATTATTGGCGGCGCCAAAGTGAGTGATAAAATTTTAATTCTTGAAAATCTTCTTGACAGAGCAACCGATATCATTATCGGCGGTGGAATGGCCTATACATTTTTTAAAGCGGAAGGTGGAAATATTGGCTCTTCTTTGTGTGAAGATGACCGCATTGAAACCGCAAAAGAAATTATAGATAAAGCCGCCGGAAAAAACTGCTGTTTGCATTTGCCAAGCGATTCAATTATTGCAGACAAGTTTGCTAACGATGCAAATATTTCTTCCTCTATGAGCACAACCATTCCTGATGGATGGATGGGTTTGGATATTGGAACAATGGCTTGTGATATGTTCATCAAAGTAATTCATAATGCAAAAACAATTTTATGGAATGGTCCAATGGGTGTTTTTGAAATGGATAATTTTCAGCACGGAACAAAATGCATTGCAAAAGCTGTTGCAGAAGCTACTGAAAATGGTGCTTACTCTTTGGTTGGCGGTGGCGATAGTGTTGCTGCGGTAAACCAGTTTGGTTATGCTGATAAAGTAAGTTATGTATCAACCGGCGGCGGTGCCATGCTTGAATTTTTTGAAGGAAAAGAATTGCCAGGCATTGCAGCAATCAATCAATAATTTTTTAAAACAATATTGCAAAGCGGTTAAGTTGTTAGCCGCTTTTTTATTTTAATAAATTAAAGTTTAAATTCATCTCATGAAATATATAAAATGCGTTTCAATAATTTTTCTGTTGTTTGGTTTATATAATGATTTGCATGCGCAGGTTCCTGTAATTAAAGAGCCACATCATAAACCTGTTTTGGTAAATGATTATGTAAGATTGCTGGATGTGCATATCAATCCCGGCGATACAACACAATATCATATACATGCTGCGCCATCGGTAATGGTGATGCTTTCAAATTCAACAATAGGCATACAAAAATATGGTGAGGCGCCTGCCGCACCAGGTAATGTAACAGCCGGCACAACAAGTTTTGTAGATTATGCAAAAAATCCGGTTACACATCGCGTTTTTAATACGGGTAAGAATGTTTTTCATGTGATGGATATTGAACTCGCAAAGAAAAATCCTTCTTCAGATTCATGTAATCCGATTCAGGAAAATAACGTTGAAACAACTATCAATGAGAAACTTGTTCGTGTTTATAAGTTTGATCTTAACGGAACTGGATCACTTCATATTAATAAATGTAGTTGTGCGCATTTGCTGGTTTGCATTTCAGGAAATGTAAACGCATCTAACAAAAAACTAACAACAGGTGCGTATGCTTTTTTCAAGCCCAATAATGAAATAACTGTAAACAATCAAAGCGCTGATAAATCAACATGCGTTGTGCTTGAGTTGAAATGAATTTGCAGCAACGTATCGAAAATAATTTTACAAGCGGTAATGACGTAACGTCAGTAAATTCACCACAGGTATTTGTTTTGATAATTATCTTTAATTAAAATTTAAAACTAAAATGAAAACAGGAACTCTCGCTTTAATTATAATCGCAGCGCTTATTCTTATTTTGGGTGGCTGCGGTTGCAATAGCTATAATAATTTGGTTACCGGTAACAATAATGTTCAAAAAGCATGGAGTAATGTTGAAACAAATTATCAGCGCAGAACAGATTTATATAATAGCGTTGTAAAAACTATTCAGGGTTCTGCAAATTTTGAAAAATCAACTTTAACTGCAGTAATTGATGCAAGAGCAAAAGCATCAAGCGTACAAGTAAATTTAAATGATTCTAATTCTCTTGCACAATATCAGCAGGCACAAGGTCAATTGCAGAGTGCGTTTGGAAGATTGCTTGCAGTATCGGAAGCATATCCTGATTTAAAAACTACGCAGGCATTCCAGGATTTCCAGGCGCAAATTGAAGGAACGGAAAATCGCATCAATATCGCACGCAGAGATTATAATGATGCTGCAACGGATTTTAACAACCAGGTTCAGCATTTTCCGAATAATATTTTTGCAAGTATGTTTCACTTCCAGCCAAAACCTTATTATAAAGCCGATGCGGGCAGTGAAAAAGCGCCGGATATAAACTTCGATATAAAATAATTTTTTGCTGATGTCATCTCTTTTAAAACGCAAACAGCAGTTTTTTTCTGCTGAAGAAGAAAACAAAATTCTTGAAGCAATTCGCGAAGCAGAAAAACAAACGAGTGGCGAAGTGCGATTGTATATTGAAAGCAAATGTCGCTTTGTTGATTCGCTCGATCGTGCAGCAGAAATTTTTCTTCAGTTAAAAATGCACGAAACAGAAAACCGCAATGCAGTGCTGGTGTATGTTGCAAAACAGCACCGGCAGCTTGCAGTGTTTGCAGATGAAGGCATTTATACAAAAGCCGGTAAAGATTTTTGGAGCAATGCTGTAGCAACAATGCTGAAAGAATTTAAAAAAGAAAATTATGCTGAGGGATTGATTGAAGTAATTCAAAAAATCGGAAGTGCATTAAAAACATATTTTCCTTATGATGCTGCAACAGATAAAAACGAATTGCCAGATGATATTGTATTTGGAAAATAAAACTGCCGCAAGATTGATAAACACGATGAAACATTTTTTATTTCTCGCCTTATTACTTTTTTCTGCTAATATAATTTTTGCTCAGGAAGTTTTGCCAAAACCCAATCCGCCAAGATTGGTGGTTGATAAAGCAGGTCTGCTTTCAGATGATCAGCAAAATATTTTAGAACAAAAATTAGATGCGTTTAATGATTCAACCAGTAATCAAATTGCCGTTGTTATTATTCCTGCATTAAATGATGTTCCGATTGAAGATTATGCTGTAAAACTTTTTCGCGATTGGGGTATCGGTAATTCTAAACATAATAATGGTGTTTTATTATTGATAGCAGCACAAGATCATAAAATGCGAATTGAAGTTGGCTATGGATTGGAAGGTGCGATAACAGATGTAATGTCGAACGATATTATTGCAAATGATCTCAGACCTAATTTCAGAGAAGAAAATTATTATGGTGGAATTGATGATGCAATAAACTCTTTAGAGAAAGCTGCAGCAGGGGAATATAAAGAACGCGGCAAGCAAAAAGATGATGATGGTGGTGGCGGAAATATTTTAGGTATTATAATTTTTGTTATTGTTATTTTAATTGCAATAGGCAGAGGCAGAGGTGGGCGTGGTGGTGGAATGATGAGCCGCAGAGGTTTTGGTAACTGGATTGTTCCTGCAATGTTTTTAGGCGGATGGGGAAGAAGAGATGGAGGATGGGGCGGCGGCGGTTTTGGAGGTGGATTTGGTGGAGGTGGTGGCGGAGGCTTCGGCGGATTTGGTGGCGGAAGCAGCGGCGGCGGCGGTGCCAGCGGAGGATGGTAAAAACTTTTTTTATAAGAGCTAACAATACTGTTAGCTCTTATAATTTCATTATTTATTTTTCATTAGTAAGTTGTTTTAATTTCTCCCACATTTCAGGAATTCGTTTTATCCAAACAAGTTCTTTGCGTTTTATTTGTGCTTCAACAGCAGGATAGCCAAAATACGTTTTATTCCCTTCAAGCGATGAAGGCACACCGCTTTGCGCAAATACAACTGCATTCTCTCCGATGGTTAATGTTTTACTTACACCCACCTGTCCCCAAAGTATTACACCATCTTCAATAATACATGCGCCGGCAATTCCAACTTGTGCGGCAAACAAACAATTGCGGCCGACGTTTGTATCGTGACCAATGTGAACAAGGTTATCCATCTTCGTTCCTTTACCAATTCTTGTTGATGCAGTAACACCGCGATCAATTGTGCAGTTAGCACCAATCTCCACATCATCTTCAATAATTACATTACCACAGCTCTGCATTTTTTTATACCAGGCATCACGATTTTTTTTTGTGTTGTAATAAAACGCATCACTGCCAACAACAGTTCCTGATTGAATGATCACGTTGTTACCAATTTCAGTGTAATCCATCAACACAACATTTGGATGAATGATGCAATCATTTCCAATTTTTACATCAACACCAATAAACACATTCGGCATTATAACTGTTCGCTCGCCAATGCGTGCATTTTCGTTTTGCAATTTTTTTGTTGGATGAAATGGCCTGAAGTGATTTATAATTTTCAGGTAAGCTTCAAATGGATCATCAACAACAAGAATGTTTTTTCCTTCGGGAATTTTTACATCTTTTGTATTGATGATGATGTGCGATGCGGCACTGCTTAAACATGTTTCATAATATTTTGGATGATCAACAAAACACAGATCGCCTTCTTCTACTTTATGTATTTCATTTATGCCATATGCCTGTAATGCAGTGCTGCCAATAGTTTCAGCATTTATTAATTCTGCAATCCATTTTATAGAAACCGGTTGAGGAAATTTCATGTGCTTATTTTTTACGCATCAAAGTTAGGTTGTTGTTGATGCGATGAAGCATCATTTTGATTTTTAAACTTTGATTTTTAAATTGAATTTTTTGTTTTTTGATTTTCAATTTTGTTTCTTACTTAATACAAATCCACATCATTAAAAAAAATTGTGAATAAAATTGTTTAGATTTTTTTTTGTGCACGTGAAAACTATTTCTAATATTGTATCGGGAATTTGATTTCCCACTTACTTACTAACCCATATATATACAAAGTCCCGCATCGGCGGGATTTTTTTATTGCATTTATGTTTCGATATTTTATTATATACAAGCCGTGCCGAACTTTATCTCAATTCACATCATTATTAAATAAGAAAACACTTGCTGATTATTTTTCTGTTCCAAAAAATGTTTACCCTGTTGGAAGATTAGATGAAGACAGCGAAGGTTTATTGATCTTAACAAACGATACAAAATTAAATCAGCATTTATTGAACCCGGAAAATGAACATGACAGAGAATACTGGGTACAAGTAGAAGGTGAAATTTCTAACGACGCTATAATGCAGATGCGGCAAGGCTTTCAGCTTAACATAAAAGGCAACAAGGAGAAAACAAAATCTTGTGCAATAGAAAAATTTGATAAAGCTCCGCAGGTTGATGAGCGTGTTCCTCCTATTCGTTATCGTGCATCTGTTCCAACATCATGGATAAAAATAATTTTGAAAGAAGGTAAAAACAGACAAGTTAGAAGAATGACAGCGAAGGTTGGTTTTCCTACTTTGCGTTTAATTCGATGGAGAATAGAAGAAATTATTTTGGGTGATATGAAACCAGGAGATATTATCGAGCTTTCAAAAAAATCAATTTATAAAAAACTGTTTCATGGAATTGATATATGAAGTGAGTGAAGGAAATTATTTTATCACAACAAATAATTCCACACTTGATGTTAATATAATTCATCAATATCTTTCTGAGGAATCTTATTGGGCAAAAGGAATTCCAAAAAGTGTTGTTGAAAAAGCAATTCTAAATTCTTTATGCTTTGGTTTGTTTTATAAAGACGAACAAACGAAGAGCATGCAGGTTGGCTTTGCAAGACTTGTTACAGATAAAGCAACGTTTGCATATCTCGCAGATGTTTTCGTTTTGAACGAACATCGTGGCAAAGGATTAGGCAAGTGGTTGATGCGTACAATACAATCTCATCCTGAATTACAAAATTTGCGAAGATGGATTTTGACTACAAAAGATGCGCATGGATTGTATGAGCAAATGGGATGGATAAAACCTCCGGAAGATTACATGTATCGTTTTATGATGCGACATAATCCTGATGTATATAAGAAGCCGGGAAGTTAATAACGTCAGTAAAGTAAGAAAAGAAGTTTAAGTAAATACGTTTATCAATTGAGATCATAAGGCTACTCAAGTCTTCAATTTTTTTTCTCATTTATCAAAAGCAAAAGCCCGGAAATAATTTTTTTTCCGGGCTTTCAGACTTAGATCTTCCAATATTTAATTATGAATTCAGCATTAAAGGCATTACCAACATTAGTAACTCTTCAGCTTCATCTTGCGTGTTTGGTTTTATAATGCCTGCTTTATTTGGTGTAGATAATTCAATCGTTATTTCTTCGCTGTCTGATGCGTTTAAAAGTTCTATCAAAAACTTTGCATTGAAAGCAATTTGTAAATCTTCACCATCGTACTGGCAATTCATGCGCTCATTACCTTCAAAACTAAAATCAACATCCTGCGCAGCTAATTGCAATTCACTTCCGCTTATACTTAATACAACCTGGTTGGTACTTTTGTTACTAAAAATACTTACGCGGCGTAGTGCGCTTTGAAAATCGGTTCTGTTAACTGTAAGCTTGTATGGGTTATCGGCAGGAATTACCACTTTGTAATCAGGAAAGCGTGCATCAATTAAGCGGCAGCTTAAACGTGTTGACTGATGTGTAACAAAAAAATGATTGCTGTTATAACTCACTGTTAGCTCATCATCATTATTCGGCAAAATATTTTTTAATAAGCTCAGTGGTTTTTTAGGAACGATAAAACTATCTGCTTTTGAAATGTCAGCATCCGTGCGTTTATATCTAACTAAACGATGAGCATCTGTTGAAACAAGTTGTAATGCACCTTTTGAAAGCTCGAAGAATACACCTGTCATCGCGGGTCTTAAATCATCATTGCTAACAGCAAATAAAGTTTTATTTATTCCGCTTAATAATGCAGCGCTGTTTATGGTAAAACTGTTTGCATCATCTGTTGCCGGGGCTTTCGGAAAGTTATCAGGGTTTTCTCCCATTACTTTATACTTACCATTATCGCTGGTTATTTCAACAGTAAAATTTTTTTCAATATTAAAAGTAAGCGGCTGATCAGAAATGTTCTTAAGTGAATCCATTAATATGCGTGCAGGAATACAAATCTTTCCATTCGTTTTACTTTCCACTTCCATTTCAACACGCATTACAGTTTCAAGATCGGTTGCAACAAGACTTAGCTTTTTGTCTTGTATTTCAAAAAGAAAATCTTCAAGGATCGGTAAAACTGTATTGGCATTTATAACGCCGCTTATTTGCTGAAGATGTTTTAATAAAGTTGATGAGGAAACTATAAATTTCATAATGCAGGTATGCTGTTTAACTTGGCAAAATGCTTTGAAGCATGCAGGCAAACCTACTGTAAATTGTTTTATAGGGCAAGTGAATTTTAAGCCTTTAAACCCTTTTTAAAAAAATGTGGATTGTATGTGCGTGAATAGTTTAACTAACTAAAACAGAATTTAATATTGTGCTTAATTTTTCTTTTACAAGTGGTTTTACAATGTAATCGTGCACGTTACTAAATTGTTGTGAGTAGTTAATATCCGCATCATTTACAGAAGAGGTTACCAGGAAAATAGGAATATCTTTTAATGCGGGTGAATGCAGGTTTTTAAATGCGTGTAAAAAATCCCAGCCATTCATAACGGGCATATTTACATCAAGCAAAATAATATCTGGTAATTCTGAGGGATTACTAATATTCTGTTCAAGAAAACGGTAAGCCTCTTCACCGTTTGAACAGGTTGTAATTTTTTTTGTTAGCCCTGTAGCTTCCAGCGTTTTGCTTGCGATGTACTGATAAATAGTATCATCATCAACGAGCAATACTTTAAGTTTAGTTTTATTCATAGGAGATGATGTCTAAGTGATGCAATATTAAAGTTATTATTCATAGTGCTGAGATTTATGGGTTACCGATTTGGCCTTTTTCGTTACCGAAAAAGACTTTCATGGTTAGCAAATATTTCTGATAATGAATTTTTTTCTCCCTTTTTTTGCAGAGCTAAACTTTTTCAATGCGAAAGGTAATAACTTTTTTTTTATTGCTCCCATTAATTTCTCATGCCCAATTAACTGTTCAACAAATAATGCAAGACCCGAAATGGATCGGCACTTCGCCCTCAAACATTCTCTGGGGCTATAACAGTAAAACACTTTATTTTAAGTGGAATCCCGATAATAATACCAGCGACTCGTTTTACAGTTATTCTTTAGGCGAAAATCAAATTTCCAAATCAAATTTTACTGAAGGACAACTTGCAGAAGACATTTCAAACGGCAGATACAACAATACAAAAACGGAGATCACGTTCATTCATAATAATGATGTGTATTTGCTCAACATTGCAAGCGGTAAAAATATCCGGATCACACAAACTGAAACTGCGGAAAGCGATCCTTTGTTTGCAAATAATGACAGTGATGTTGTGTACACATCAAACAATAATTTATTTGCCTGGAATATTAAAACCGGCATTACAAAACAGCTTACCAATTTTGTAAACGAAAATCCACCGGCAGAAAATGCTGATCCATCTCAGCAGGCAATATGGTTAAAGAATGAAGCATTGCAAACTTCGTCTGTTATAAAACAAAGAGTGGACAAAGCAGATTCTGCAAAAGCATTTTTTGATCGCAACAAAGAAAAAACGCTGCGTAAAATTTATGTAGGTAAAAAAGATGTAGAGCAATTAACTGTAAGTCCTGATGAAAGATTTATAAGCTATACGTTGTTTGAAAAAAGCAATGAAAAAAATACGATCGTGCCTGCTTATGTAACAAAAACAGGTTACACAACGGATATTTATGGTCGACCAAAAGTTGGGCGACCCGAAGGCAATTATTCATTTTTTGTTTTTGATAAATTGAAAGATTCCGTTATCAGCATAACTACAGATTCTATTCCCGGCATTTATGATAGACCTGAATATTTGAAGAATTATCCTGATACAAATTCAACTCCAAAACATGTTTTGCGCAAAGTTTATATCCAGGGAATTTATTGGAATGAAAGCGGAACAGCAGCAATCGCAGATATTTTTTCTTTTGATTTTAAAGACAGATGGATAATGCAGTTAGATGCTGAAACAGGAAAACTAAGTTTAATAAATCGCCAACATGATAGCGCATGGATTGCAGGACCAGGAATTGCATGGCTTGATTTCCCAAACATCGGTTGGTTAAACAACAACACAATTTATTTTCAAAGTGAAGTAACAGGCTGGTCTCACTTGTATTCGTATAATTTCAGCACACATCAAACAAATGCAATAACAAAGGGTGCGTATGAAATTCAAAAGGCGGTCTTAAGCCGCGATAAAAAATATTTCTATATCATAACAAACGAAGAACATCCTGGCAAACAAAATATTTATAGAATTAATGTTGACGGAAGCAATAAGATAAAACTTACATCTTTTACGGGTGGTTACGAAATGTTTTTATCGCCTGATGAAAAGTATGTTGCATACCGATATTCTTATCAAACCAAACCATGGGAATTATATTACCAGGAAATTAAAATTGATGCAAAACCACTACAGGTTACCAACAAAGCAATGAGTGATGCATACAAAGCTTATGCGTGGCGCGATACAAAAATTTTTACGTTCACTGACAAGGATGGTGCACAGGTTTATGCGCGTGTGTACGAACCAAAAGAAGAAACCAAAAATAATGCTGCTGTAATTTTTGTGCACGGCGCAGGCTATTTACAAAACGTTGATTATTGGTGGAGTTATTATTTCCGCGAGATGATGTTTAATAATTTGCTTGCTGATAAGGGTTACACGGTAATGGATATTGATTATCGGGCGAGTGCAGGTTATGGCAGAGATTGGCGCACTGCAATTTATCGTTACATGGGTGGAAAAGATTTGGATGATGAAGTTGATGCCGCGCATTATCTCGTAAAACAATATGGCATCGATTCAACGCGCATTGGAATGTATGGCGGAAGTTATGGTGGTTTTATGACGCAGATGGCAATGTTTACAAAGCCAAATGTTTTTAAAGCAGGAGCTGCCTTGCGCTCTGTTACAGATTGGGCGCATTACGATCATGGATATACTGCTGCAATTTTAAATGAACCTTTTACAGACAGTATTGCTTATGCCCGTTCTTCTCCGATAAATTTTGCAAGCGGTTTAAAAAATCATTTGCTTATTTGCCATGGAATGGTTGATGAAAACGTACACTTCCAGGATGATGTGCGGCTTGTGCAAAGATTGATTGAGCTTGGAAAAGATAATTGGGAGTTTGCAGTTTATCCGCTGGAAGATCATGGCTTTGTTGAGCCCAGCAGTTGGACGGATGAATACAAACGCATTCTTAAATTGTTTGATGAAAATTTATTAAGTAAATAGGTTATTGTGTAACAAACCTGCCATTCATCATTTAAAATTCAAAGCTCATCAAACAAAAACTTTTATTGTAACTTTTTCTTTTGTTAATCGTACAACAAAAAAATACAAAATGAAAAAGTTATTGGGACTACTTATCTTATTATCATGTGCATCTGTTCCTTTTGCACAAAACACAACTGTTCACGATGATAATGCACAAGTGAGGAATGTTGGCAGCTTTCATGCTATTGAAGTTTCAACTGGCATCCATCTTTATTTAAAACAAGGCAACACAACTGCAGTTGCAGTAAGCGCTTCTTCACAAGAATTTGTAAGCAGAATTAAAACAGAAGTTGAGAACGGCGAGCTTAAAATTTATTTCGATAACAAAGGCTGGAACGGTAATAATAGAAATCGAGAATTAAAAGCTTATGTAACATGTACAAACATTGATGCGCTTGAAGCAAACTCCGGTGCAGATGCAGAAACGGATGGAAACATTAATGCTTCTGATTTAAAGATCACCCTTTCTTCAGGTGCTAATTTTGATGGGCAAATTACTGCTTTAAAATTATCGATAAATCAAAGCAGCGGCAGCCAAAGTAATATTAAAGGAAAAGTTAGTGATGTTGATATAAGAACAAACAGTGGTTCACAATTAAACGGATACAACCTTATAAGTGAAAATTGCAAAGCAGATGCAAGCAGTGGCAGCGATATTGAAATAACTGTAAACAAAACATTAGATGCTTCTGCTAACAGCGGCGGCGGTATTGATTATAAAGGCAGTGCCACTATAACAAATGTTTCAAACAGCAGTGGTGGCAGAATAAAAAAGCAAAGCTAAACTTGCTTGCAGCAAAAAGAGTTCCTGTAAAAAAGGAACTCTTTTTATTTATATTGAAATGTTCCCTATTGCGTGTCACCAAAATCATCATTGGTATCAAAACCAAGATCACTTAATTCATCTTCTGTTTTACCGCGAAGATTGCGGATCTTGTCTTTTAATCCACCTGCCAAATCAGTGGCAGAATCTGCAATACGCTGACGTGTTTCACTGCCGCTTGCCGGAGCCATCAACAAACCAACAGCTAAACCTGCAACAAAGCCGGAAATAGTTGCTACTAAAATACGCTGTGCACTCATAAAATTTTTTTTAGTAAGTAATGTTTATATAAAATTATTTTTCAACAACCTTGCCAGAAAATAAAGTTACCATTTACTGCTGAAGAAAATGTTTGTTTATGTGCAGGTCTCTTAAAATGCCCGACTTGGGATTTAGTGTTATACTAAACGATTTAAACTGTCCAACATTTACATCAATTACCATTTGCCAGCAGTGCATATCTCTTGTAAGATAAATGCTGGTTGCCTGTATGCGTTGCGTTCTGAAATCAAAATAAAAACCACCGCCTAATTTCCATTTGGGAGAGATGCTTAGATCGCCGTTAATATTTACGTTAGAATTTAATTGCGAAATAAAATGTATTAAGTCTGATGAAAGATAATGCGAATAGTTGAGTGAATAAGATAACTGTACAGACCATGGAATATTAAAGTCAACAAACTCGCCGGGATTTTGACGTACGTATTCTAATTCTCTTTGTTGCTCATCAGGTGTTATTGTTTCATCTGTAGGTAATCTCTCCTGGTCGCTTCTTTGATCTTTCGATTTACTTTGAAGTGAAGTTGATATCGCCAGATTACCCGATTCAAAATTTCCAAGTTTACCGTGCTTCCAAAGCAACTGGTTTTTTCCATTTGCATCTGGCTGGTATGGATTAATTACACCGCCCGCAGTAATGTTTAATTTATTATTTAATAAACTGCTGCCAGCTCTTATACTAATTGGTTGAACCTGTAAACTGTCTGCTATAAAATTGTAGCCACTTGTAATACTCAGGTTATCGAGTAAGCGAACCTTTTTTACACTGTCTTCACTGGTTGAGTCTTTACTTCGTACCTTCATTTCAAGCAGGTTGTTAATACCAAAATTTAATCCGCCAAATCGTTGTTCACTAAAACTGCCAAACACATTTCCTTCCAATTGAGACACTCTTGTTGTTCTTCCAAATATGTCTGTTTTTACTGTTTGATAAAACTGGCTTACGAGATCAGGCTTATAACTTAAGCTTACAAATGGATCTATTTCATGCCTGATTGCCAGAATTCTCGAATGCTTAAAATTGAACGTTCCGAAAATACGTGTGTTGGTACTTAAGCCAAACGACATTTCTCTTGCAGCATAAAAACCTCTTTGAAGAGAAGTATCTACTTTTAATCTTTTATCATCCCAGTTATAAAGTATTTTTTGTGCATACCATCTTTCCTCATAGCTTATAGAAGGCGAAAGAACAAACGGACCAAGTGCAGGCAACGAAAGAGAGATGGGAATGCGATGATCTATTCCCCATTGAACAGTATCTAAAAGTCTTTGAAAGTTAAAAGCAGAATCATAAAATGAAATTGCATTTTCAAGATTGCCACTATAACCGATACTTAATTTTTGATACCACTTTGATGATGCCGCTTCAGTTTTATTTTGAAAAGGATAAAGTGTGGCAACATTAAATGCAACGGTTGGTAAATTTAAATTAATGAGTCTGCTTACGCTGTTTTGATTTTCGTTTGCCGATGCACTTAAATTGTATTTTCCATCTGCCCATGTTTTAGTATAAGTTATGGATGAGCTGAGATTATTTTGATAATTTTTAAACGCATCATTTGTAACGTACTTGTTAAATTGTGTACTGCCCGCATCAACACTTGCAGAAAAACTGGTGCCGGGTCGTGCCTTCGAATCTGAAGAATGCGACCATGTTAAATGATAGTTTGTAGTTGTATTAAACTCTTGCTTAGATGTACCGAAAGTGTTTAAGAGCTTTGGATGTTGAATAGAAAGCGTTAAGTTACCCCGATACTTATATCTCTTATAATACTCAGGCGTTATTCTAAGATTCCATCCGCCATAGGAATATAAATCAGTTTCGACTCGGGCATCCCAATTATCACCTAACACTTTATAAAAGCCTAATCCTTCTAAACCCAAACCTTGTGCATCACTGGTAGTAAAACGTGGTGGTAATAAGCCCGAATGCCTTCCGCGTTCCAAAGGAAAAATACCGAAAGGAATAAAAATAGGAATAGGTACACCTTCAAATTCAGGATATGCAGGCCCGGAAATAGCAAGCTTGTTATTAATGATCTTCATTTTTTTTGCGCGAAAATCAAAATGCGGTGTATCAAGATTGCAGGTTGTAAATCTTCCGCGGTAAGCATACTCAACATTTTTGTCAGCCTTCTTTACAATTTGTGCATTCACAAACATTTCGCCTTCTTTATAATAAGTGTTTTTTGTTAAACCTCTCTGCGATTTAAGATTGTAAAAAACCGTATCCATCTGCGATGTTTGATCGCCTTGTGTAAACGTTGGCAGGTTTAATGCGCCCTTTGATGTATCTGTTCCTCCAAAGGCTGTAATAAGATGTGATTGCTGATCGTATTGAATGGTATTGGCATCAAGCTTTATATCTTTATAATTAGTGTTTGCTTTACCGTACAGAATAAATTGTTTGGTAGGTATAATTAAAACGCCACTGTCTGCAGCCGTATATTTAACAGGCGCATCTATAGAATCTTTAGAAAATAATAATGTATCTACACTATTTTTTTTCGTTGTGTCGTTAATAGAAGTATCGGCTGCATTCTTCAATAAACTATCTGCGCGCTTTAACGAATCGGCAATAATTTTTTTTGAAGAATTGGTATCTATTTTTTTTACAGGAACGGTGTCAGCTACAACTGTTAATGATTGCTGAAATTTTATTTTCAACTTACTGTTAGCAAGTAAGGGCAGCGTTATAAAGGTTGCAACACAAAAAAAAATTGTTACAGGTTTTATATTTGCACAAACTTTATTCAGGATAAACATATCGTAGCTGAAACAAAAATATAGTTTAATAACATAAAAGATTTGTAAAGGAAAGTTTTTAACGAAGTAAATCATGCTAAAAAAATTCATCTTCTTTTTTTGTTGTACCGCTTTAATAACTTTCTTCACGTCATTTAAAGTTGAGCCATCAATTTCAACCACTACTGTTGTTTCACTTAAACAAAGTAAACTTAGAACGATTGTTATTGATGCCGGACATGGCGGAAAAGACTTTGGTGCAGCAGGTAAATATTCTTACGAGAAAAATGTATCACTCGCCATTGCTTTAAAACTGCAAACAGCTTTACAACAAGCAATGCCCGATGTAAATATTGTAATGACGAGAACAACGGATATTTTTCAAAAACCCCAGGAGAAAGCGAATATTGCAAATGCAGCAAAAGGCGATTTATTTATTTGCATTCATTGTAACTCCATGCCAAAAGTAAGACATACTGAAGTTACCGGATATACAACAAAAACATACTATACCGGCAAAGGCAAAAAAAGAAAGAAGCATACAAAAAAAGTTCCTACTTATAATGTTTGGTACACGCAAGCACCTTCCGTTGGAACCGAAACATACATTTGGGCAGCGCATAAAAGCGAGGATAAAGAACTTGCCATGCGTGAAAATGAATCTTTATATATGGACAGCACAATGATGCAACAGGTTGGTGATTTTGATCCTGAATCGCCCGAAAAAAGAATTCTTTATTCTTTAAAAACACAGCAGTATTTTAATCGCAGCGCAAACCTTGCATTAGATGTGGAAAATGAATTAGACAAAGTGGGTCGCGTTGTAAATGGTGCAAGGCAGCGCCAGGTTGGTATTTGGGTTTTACAAGCCACCGCAATGCCGAGCATTTTAGTTGAAACGGGTTATATTTCCACACCTTCAGATGAAGACTATTTAAATAGTGTAGATGGTCAAAAAGAAATTTGCGATTGCATTACACGTGCTGTTCAGCATTATAAAACTGCGCTCGAAACAAATTCTTTCCCTAATATTTCTGATAGCGGTCAATAGTTTTTATTTGATTTGCCCGATAATTTTTAAACTTTAGTTTTGTTGCTTATTTTGGTTGGCATGATTGTATTAGTGTTATTGCATAATATGAGAACTAAGCTTTACAAAATTGTAAAATGAAAATTTCAAACGAAACTAAAATTGGGGCTTTAACTGTTATTGCAGTTGTTTTTTTAATTCTTGGATTTAATTTTCTTAAAGGCAAAAGCGTTTTAAAAACCGGATTCTTTTTATATGCTAAATATACAGACCTGAAAAAACTTTCTGCATCAAACCCAGTATTTGCAAATGGATATCAAATTGGAACTGTTTACAGCACCACTACACAAGATCCCTCATTAAAAGTATTGGTGGTTGAAATAAAATTGAGCCAGGATTTTAATATTCCTGAAAATTCTGTGGCAAGTATTGAAACCAATCCGCTGGGTTCACCCGCACTCGATATACAATTAGGAAACAGCACGCACTTTTTAAAAACAGGTGATACAATGAGAAGTGCTGAGAATGCTGGTTTGCTTGGTTCTATATCAAACAAAATTGGCCCGCTTTCAGATCAAATAACTTCAACGCTTATAACACTTGATTCTCTAATGAGAAATTTTAATACACTGCTTGATACAACAACAAAAGGAAATATTCGCGGCGTAATTTCTAATCTCGATAAAGTAAGCGCCAGCGTTGCGCGTTCTTCCGTTTCATTAGAAAGATTGCTTGATGTGCAAACAGGTGCTCTGTCAAAAACATTAAACAATGTAAATGATATTACCGGCAATATTGCACGCAATAATAGTAAGATTGATAGTTCGCTTACTTATTTGCAAACAACTACCCGCAATTTATCACAGGCAGATATTGATGGGCTGGTAAATAAGTTTAAAGAAAGTGCAGACACATTATCCAACATCATTAACAGTGTCAATTCATCTAATGGTTCGCTGGGCGCTTTGTTAAACGATAAATCATTATACAATAATCTTAACAACGTTACCCGCAGTCTTAATGTTTTGATTGATGACCTTCGTGCACATCCGAAGCGGTATGTAAATATTTCCATCTTTGGCGGAAAAGACAAAGACAATTACTTAACAGCGCCGTTGCCGGTTGATTCATCAACAAAAAAACCATGAGGTTTATCAATGCAATAATTGTTTGTTTAACTTCTTGCTTTTTACTTTTTGCGTTTTCAGTTCATGCGCAGCAGCTCGCAGATACTTCAACAAAAAGAAAAATAAATATTTTAAATGCAGAGCGGCTTAACTATCAAAAGAAAGATTCTTCAGAGTTTCAATCAGCGGTTGGCAAAGTAATTATTAAGCAAGATTCAACTTTATTTTATTGCGATAGTGTAGTGCTGAATAAAACTACCAATGTGCTGGAAGCATTTAATCACGTGCATATAAATGATAACGACAGTGTAAACACTTATTCTGATTACCTGCGTTATTTGGGTAACGATAAAAAAGCTTATTTAAAAGGCAATGTAAAACTCACAGATGGCAAAGGCGTGTTAACCACTCCTGATCTTGATTACGATTTAAATACACACATCGGCATTTATACAAAAACAGGAAAAGTTGTTACAGATAGTTCTGTGCTTACCAGCCAGGAAGGTTATTATTATGGAGAAACAAGAGATGTTTATTTTAAAAAGAATGTTGTGCTGGTAAATCCAAGTTATAATGTAACAGCCGATACGTTGCTGTACAATACTTATACAAATGTTGCAACATTTACAGTTCCCACTGTAATTAAAGCAGCTAACAAAAAAAGAATTCTTACTTCCGGCGGATATTATGATATGAAAAATAAAGTTGCATATTTTAATAAACGGCCGCATATAGAAGATAGTACAACCATTCTTGATGCTAATGAAGTGATTTCGGTTGATTCAACACAACAAAGTGAAGCAAGCGGCAATGTGGTTTACAAAGACACCGCGCAAGGTGTTACAATATTTTCAAACAACTTAAAGAGCAATGGAAAACTGTCTTCTGTGCTTGCAACGCAACAACCAATTATGGTGATAAAGCAAGACCAGGATTCGATATACATGGCTGCTGATACTTTTTTCTCTGCAAGACTTTCAAGTCTTCGCAAGTATCGCAATGTTCCTGTTATTCTTGATTCACTGCCACTAAATGATTCAATACGTTTGAACGATTCTGCAACAGCAAAAAATGATAGCGCACGAGACCGTTATTTTGAAGCTTATTACCACGTAAAAATTTATTCTGATTCTTTGCAGGCTGTTGGTGATAGTTTATTTTATTCTTCAGAAGATTCTGCTTTTCGATTGTTTAAAAATCCTGTTGTATGGAGCCGCGAAAGCCAGGTAACCGGCGACACGATTTATCTCTTCACACAAAACAAAAAACCAAAACGCATGTATGCTTATGAAAATGCTTTAAGCATTCAGCAGGTTGGTCCAAATTATTATAACCAGGTTAAAGGGCGAACATTGAATGCATATTTTGTAAATGGTGATATAGATCATGTGCGTACGCAGGGTAATTCGGAAAGTATTTATTACGGACAGGATGATAGCAGTAAATTTATTGGCGTGAACCGCGCAACTGCAGACGTAATAGATATGTATTTTGTGAACCGTGAAGCGCAGCGTGTTGTGTTTAGAAATAATTTAGAAGGCACAACCTATCCAATGCGGCAAATGAACCCGGATGATATGCGTTTGCGTGGGTTTGAATGGCTCGATGATCGTCGCCCAAAAACAAAATATGATTTGTTTGGAAATTGATGTTGCTTCAAATTTGCGCATCGCTAATTAAAAAATTAATTGCCATGTATAATTTACTTAAAGGAAAAAAAGGAATCATTTTCGGCGCATTGAATGAACAGAGCATTGCATGGAAAACTGCAAAAGCTTGCTTTAACGAAGGCGCTGAATTGGTATTAACGAATGCGCCAATTGCATTGCGCATGGGTGAAATAAATCAACTTTCAAAAGAATGTAATAATGCGCCTGTTATTCCTGCCGATGTGGTGAACATGGATGATCTGAAAAAATTGTTTGAAGAAAGTATGAAACATTTTGGTGGCGGAATTGATTTTATTCTTCACTCAATTGGAATGAGTTTAAATATGCGTAAAGGAAAATCGTATACTGAGATTGACTATAACTTCAACCAGAAAACTTTAGATATTTCTGCAACAAGTTTGCATCGCGTG
>JBEHXR010000027.1:0-19278 GCA_048498595.1 Bacteroidota bacterium | reverse complement strand
GGAAAGAATTTTAAAAATACGATATTTAAGCCTTTGCCAATTTTTTTGAAAAATAAAAAAGCCCCGTTTTCACGAGGCTTCATTTTTAATTTTCGTACTGCTTATAATAGTTTCTTTTTGCATCTTCAATCACCTGGTAGCATTCGCGTTTTAGTTCACGAATCTTAACTCTTCTTTCATGATGCGTTAAACTATCATCTTGCCTTACAGAGTAAATTCTGTCGCTGTATTCGTTTTCAATATCAACTATCTGCCTGTCCAGTTTTGTTGGACGATAGTAATAATACGGTCGCGGACCGTAGTACCATGAATAACCAAATCCATAATACGGATGCCAGAAATAGGGATGATAATATACTATTCGCGGACCTACAGGCACTACCGGATGCACTATTACTTTCTGTGCAGATGCGTTTAATGCTATAATAACTGAAAACAATACAATTGAAATTTTTTTCATACTGTTTTGTTTTTGCTATTTAGATGATTTGTGAAAGAAAAAGATTAATCATCCTGTTTATCTATAACACTGCAATAACAAATAAAAAAAATATAAATAAAAATCAGGCGAGACGAGTTCTAATCTTGCTTTACCCGCATGCTAAATATTTTTAAAAACTTTTCTTTTGAATTTTTTTGTGCATGCCTGGAATTTCCTGCAAAGCAGCAGTAGCGTACCAGGGATAAATTTCTGCATCCAGATCTTTTGACTGGATAGCAGGATCCGAATTCAACCATTGTCTTGCCTCAGTTGTATCAGCCGTATTAAAAATAAAAATGCCTTCGTAATTCTTGCTGTTTTCACCCATCGGTCCTGCAAGTACTAATTTGTTTTCAGATGCAAGTCGCATAATATTTCCCATGTGGCCACGAAAGATGCTGTCACGCATTTTTTTATCAGTAATTTCCACTGAGCCTTTTTTTAATAACACCAATACATAAGATTTCATACCATAATCATCTGCATTTAATTTTTTTGCCAGTACAGAATCATATTCATTTGTTTGTGCAATCATGGTTTTAAAGCACAAAAAACATGCGACTACGAAAAGAGCAGGTTTAATTGTTTTCATGATATTTTAATTTCTACTAAGATAATTTTCATTTTTTATAGAATTAATTTTGACCGATGAATTTGTACATAAAAAATATGGTTTGTCATCGCTGCAAACTGGCTGTTGAAAATGAATTAAAGGCGCTTGATTTGCATCCTTTAAAAATAGAGTTAGGAGAAGTGCTTATTCAGGAAGATGAATTAACGGGCAATCAGCAGCAGGTGCTTTCAAACAATTTAAAACAACTCGGCTTTGAATTGTTAGATGATAAAAGAAAAAAAATAATCGAGCAGATTAAAACGCTCATCATACAATCCATTCATTATAATAACAAACAACCGGAAAAAAATTATAGTGCAATTATTGCAGAAAACTTACATCATGATTATTCTTATTTAAGCAAACTATTTTCAGAAACTGAAGGCATTACTATTGAACAATTTATCATCAACCAAAAAGTAGAAAAGGTAAAAGAGCTGTTGGTGTACGATGAAAAAAACTTAAGTGAAATTGCTTTTGAAACAGGTTACAGCAGCCTTGCACATCTTTCTTCACAATTCAAAAAAGTTACAGGTTTAACACCAACGCAGTTCAAACAAAGCGGAATTCATCATCGCAAAACATTAGATAAAGTATACTCTTAATTATATAAATACAATCCACAATTGTATAACAGCCGCTTTTTCCTGCAATTTAATTTTGCAATGTATGACACATACTTATACTGTTACAGGAATGACGTGCACTGGTTGTGCAAGTAAAGTGCAAAAGCTTTTATCATCAATAAATGGTGTTGAAAATGTAAACATCAATCTTGAAAAAAATGAAGCCGATATTACCATGCATCATCATATCGAAACTGCCGAATTACAAAGTGCTTTAAAAGATTACCCGAAATACAAATTAAGCGAACAAGACAATCATCATACAATGATGATGAATGAAGAAGAAACAAAATCCTGGTTTGAAACATACAAACCTATTGTATTAATTTTTGCATACATAACCGGCACAACATTATTAATTGAATCGCAAACAGGTTTTAATGCAATGCACTGGATGCGCAATTTTATGGGCGCATTCTTTCTCATATTTTCTTTTTTTAAAATGCTCAATTTAAAACGCTTTGCTGAAAGTTATTTTTCTTACGATATAATTGCAAAGCAATGGATAGGTTATGGATACTTATATGCTTTTATTGAGCTTGCTTTAGGCATTGCATTTATTACAGATTTTAATCCGCTGCTTACAAACATGGTTACACTTGTTGTAATGAGCATAAGCATCATTGGTGTTTTACAAAGTGTTTTAAACAAAAGGAAAATTAAATGCGCTTGTCTTGGTGCTGTTTTTAATTTACCGATGAGTACAGTAACTATTATTGAAGATTTGCTGATGATTGTGATGAGTGCCGTTTCTATTTTATTCATCCTTTCATAATAACGTTGTGAAGTATATTCTAGCAATTCTTTTTATTGGTATTTTTTTAAAAGCTCAATCGCAGCAAAATCATTCAATGAATATGAATGATACCATGCCGCATGATATGAGCAATATGAACATGAGTGATATGCAAAATATGGATATGGGAAAAATGCAAATGCACAATATGTCTCATTCATTTTCACTAAATCTTCCTATGTCTCGTAACGGTTCAGGCACATCGTGGTCGCCGGATGCTGCACCGATGTATGGCACAATGCATCATTCAAAAAAATGGATGTACATGCTGCATTACAATTTATTTATTCGCTACAACAAGCAAGATTTAAGTGATAAAGGTTCGCGTGGCGATGAAATGATTGATGCACCCAACTGGCTTATGTTTATGGGGCAAACACAAGTTGGTAAGAAGGGTTTGTTTCGTTTTGGAACAATGTTTTCTGCCGATGCAATCATCACCGGCCAAAAAGGTTATCCGTTATTATTTCAAAGTGGTGAATCTGCGCATGGCGTGCCTTTGGTTGACAGGCAACATCCGCATGATTTATTTTCTGAATTGTCTGTTGCTTATTCCTATGCACTTTCAAAAAAAGCTGATGTATTTGCTTATGTTGGCTATCCGGGCGAACCTGCATTAGGACCAGTTGCATTTATGCATCGCGCTTCTGCAATGGATGATCCTGATGCGCCTATTTCGCATCACTGGATTGATGCAACACATATTACGTTTGGTGTTGCCACGATTGGTGTGCGCTTAGGTGAGTTTAAATTAGAAGGTTCATCGTTTACCGGAAGAGAGCCTGATGAAAATCGTTATAATCTTGATAAGCCGCGTTTCGATTCGTGGAGCGGAAGATTTTCATTCAATCCTTCAAAAAACTGGGCGTTGCAAATTTCACATGCTTATATAAAAAGCCCGGAAGATTTGCATCCTGATGAAAATGTTCATCGTACAACAGCATCCGCAGAATATGCGCTTCCATTAATGAATAATAATTCATTTAACGCAACAGCCGTTTGGGGAATGAACAAACAAAAGAATGAAAACGCAGAAAACGCTGCATTGCTTGAAGCTTCTTATCATCTTAAAAAAATTGCTTTCTACGGTAAATATGAATATGTGCAAAAGTCAACGGAAGAACTAAATCTTAATGAAAATTCTTATGGTAATACTTTATTTAATGTAAACGCATACACGCTTGGCATTAATTATGATTTACTACAAATAAATAAAACAAAAGTTGCTGTTGGTACGCACTTTACTTTTTATAATGATGAGAAACAGTTGTACAGTTTATATGGAAAAAATCCGGCAGCCGTTGAAGTTTATTTAAGAATTTATGCGGGAAGAATGAAAATGTAATTACTAAAAAAAATAGTCATGAAAAATTACCACGATTACAAAACATGTATTGATGCATGTTTGAACTGTGCAGCACTTTGCAATCATTGTGCGTCCGGAGATACAAAGGAAGATGATGTAAACATGATGGCGAAATGTATTCAGTTATGCATGCAGTGCGCAACAGTTTGTTATGCTTGTGCACAATTAATGAGTTTGGGGAGTGATAAAGCAAAAGAGTTTTGTGCATTATGCGCAAAGATGTGCGATGATTGTTATGCTGAGTGCAGCAAGCATGAACATGAACATTGTAAAGAATGCGCAGCAGCTTGTAAGAAATGTGCAGCAGAATGCAGAAAGATGTAATTCGTTAAAAAAATTTTATAGCATTTGTATCTTTTGTAATATTGACCGCGCTATAAATTTGCATGAGTCACGAACATCATCATCACGACCATTCGGAAATTGCAGAATTAAAAAATGTAAATCTTGCTTTTTATATTGGCATTGGTTTAAACTTTTTGTTTGTTATTGTTGAAGTTATTGCCGGCATTATTATTCATTCTTTGGCGTTATTAGCTGACGCCGGTCACAATTTTACTGATGTTGTTAGCCTCGCTTTATCATTGCTTGCTTTTCGGCTTGCCGATGTAAAACCAAACGAAACATATACCTATGGTTACAGAAAAACAACAATTATAGTTGCGCTGTTTAATGCAATTGTTTTGTTGATCTCGATAGGAGCAATTGGTTACGAAGCCATAGATCATTTGTTTAAACCACATGTATTGCCCGGTTTTACTATTGCATGGGTTGCAGGTGTTGGAACTGTTATCAACGGAATTACTGCTTTTATGTTTTTAAAGAATAAAGAAAAGGACTTGAATATTAAAGCTGCTTATCTCCATTTGTTTAGTGACGCTTTGGTTTCGATTGCACTTGTTGTTGGTGGTATAATTATCTATTATAAAAAATGGTATTGGATCGATCCTGCTTTTAGTTTGATTATTGCTGGTGTAATTATAAAAAGCACGTGGGGTTTATTAAAAAGCAGTTTGCGACTTTCGTTAGATGCAGTTCCTGAAAATGTGGACATCAAAAAAATTGAAAAAAATATTTCCGCCATTGATGGCGTTGAAAATATTCATCACATTCATGCATGGGCATTAAGTACAAAAATGAATGCACTTACTGCGCATATTTTAGTAAGCCAAAATCTTTCAATGCAAAAAGTAGATGAAATAAAACGGGAAATAAAACACGAACTTGAGCATTTAAATATTCACCACTCTACCTTAGAATTTGAACAGGGCATGAAAGATTGCAAGCATGAGAAAGTGTAATTCTAAACTTCGGCTTAATTTTATACGATGAAAGAAAAAATTTTTTACTTGTTTGCCGGCATTATAATTTCAGTTTCATGCAACAACACACAAACAACTTCAACCCAGCAACAGGTTCAGGATACTGCAACCAAACCCAAGCCTCCTGTAAATTTCACAGGTCAGTATTGTTATAGTTACATACAGAACAAAGATTCTGTTACGCTTAGAATTGTTGTATCAGATAGCAGTGTAACAGGCAAACTGATGTATAATTTTTTTGAGAAAGATGATAATGACGGTGTGATACAAGGCAGCCTGAGAAACGATACGCTTATTGCTAATTATACTTTTACATCTGAAGGGAAAGAGTCTGTTAGACAAGTTGCGTTTTTACTTTCTGACAGTTCGGCAAAAGAAGGCTACGGTAATATGGTGCAACAAGATACCGTAATGCGCTTTTCTAATCCTGACAGTCTCTCTTTTAATAATTCACTCGTTTTAAAGAAACAATCTTGTCCATAATTATCGCTATAAAAAAAGTCCTGCTATAAAAACAGGACTTTTTTTAAAATTTATTTTTCATTACTTATATAAGCTTGCACATCGCCGCCTTTTGCATCTGCAATTTTTTGCAAAGCAGCATTAATGGGCGCATCAGTAAAACTTCTGTACTGTTGTGGAATTGAATTGCGGAACGCGACAACCTTATCAACACCATTTTTTATCTTTTGTGTATCATTTATTTTAGAGAGATAATCACAAAAGGTTGCTGTAGACTGCAGTTTTCCCTGTCCAAGCGGCAATCCGTCATACCATTTTACAATCATGTCGTAATCATCTTCACTGCCATGCGCTACAATAGCTTCGTTCACAGCATCCTCCAAATCTCCTTTCGCATCAACTGAATATTTTTTTGCGAGTGTATATGCATTTGCAGAATCAAGATTGTTTAATCCTTCAAGCGCAGCACCTGCAACACTGTAAGAAGAATCATTCACATCTTTTTCAAATAAAGATTTATACTTCGCATCTTTTGTATCAGCAAGTATTGCAAGGGCTCTTGATTTTGTTCTGTTGTGATCATCATTCTCTGCAATGCGTTGAATAGTATTTAATATATCTGCATTTGCAAGTGCTTCCGGAATTTCTTTTAATCTATCTAAAGTATAACTTCTTATTCCGTAAAATTTATCGTTCAAACCAAGACTTAAATCGTACACCATTTTATTATCTGCAAAATATTCCAGTGCTTCAAGCCTGTCAATATACAATGGCGCATATTTCCATTGCGCTTTAAAATTATCTGCAGTTTTATGATCTGTTTTTCTGCACAGCAAAATTTTATCACCATCAAAATTTATAAGGTCTGGTCTTGTAGTGTAGCTGAATGTAAATGTATCAACAGGATTTTGCATCCAAACCTGGTGACGTGTTTTGTTAGCGCCGTTATAAATATCAATGTTCACCGGCATCTTAAATATTTGCTGTTTTTGTTTTTGCTGAACAATAACTTTTACATTATGCGCGTCATCATCATACACATAATTTATATCGAGCACGGGCTCGCCGGCGCCGTAATACCATTCATTCCAATACCAGTTTAAATCCTGACCGGTAACCGCTTCAAAAGCCAAACGTAATTGCTGCGCTTCACCGGTTTTAAATTTATTATCAGTTAAATATTTATGCAGCGATGCATAAAAAGCCTCATTACCCAAATAATGACGCAGCATGTTTAAAATTCTTCCGCCTTTAGGATAGCTTACTGCATCAAACACATCTTCTTTATCTGCATAATGAAAACGCACTAAAGGTTTATCATCACTGTTACTGTTAAGATATGTTTGCATGTCATCATAATTCTTCATGTCGCCTTTATCCTGACCATATTTATATTCATTCCAAATGGTTTCACTAAAATCAGCAAAGCTTTCATTCACGGTTATATTGCTCCAGCTTTCGGTAGTAACCAAATCACCAAACCATTGATGAAATAATTCATGTGCAATTACATCTTCCCAATCATTACCATCTTTTAGCTGACGCGCATTTTGATAAGCCGCTTCTTCATGCAATGTTGCAGTTGTATTTTCCATTGCGCCGCTTACGTAATCGCGACCAACTATCTGATCATATTTTTGCCACGGAAAATCAATGCCCAATGTTTGAGAATAAAATTTTATCATCTCTGGTGTGTGACCAAAAATACCGCGTGCTACCGGCGCATATTCTTTCTCTACATAATATGCAACATCTTTTCCTTCGTAACTATCTTTTATAATTGAATATTCACCAACGCCCATAAAAAATAAATAAGGTGCATGCTGCAAATCCATTTTCCATGTATCGGTACGTGTGCCATCTGTATTTTTCTTTTGGCTGATAAGAAGACCATTACTAAGTGTAACATATTTATCAGGCACAGTCATCGTAATTTGCTCTGTTGTTTTTTGATTGGGCTTGTCAATCGTTGGCATCCAAACAGAGTTATGTTCCGTTTCACCTTGCGTCCAAATTTCTGTTGGCTTGTTTGGTTCTTCACCACGCGGATTTATAAAGTATAAACCTTTTGCGCCTGTAATGGCTGCACTGCCACCTTCGCGCCATTCATCGGGTTTGGAAACATAATCTATATACACCGTATAATTCTCATTTGCTTTGTATGTTTTGTTTAAAGTGATGCGCAAGAACATGCTGTCATAATCGTATTTCAAAGGTGTTTTCTTTCCGTTTGAGTAAAGAGAAACTTCGTTTATGTTCATGCCCTTTGCATCAAGCGTTAAAGAATCTGTGGGATAAAAATGTGGATGCACGGTTAGCCATTCTTTACCGTACATGTAAGATTTACTGTAATCAAATTTTACATCGAGCTTAGTGTCAACAAGGTCATTAATCTTGGTTGCTTCTGCACGGTAAATCTGTTTCCAGGAAGTGTCTTGAGGGTTGTTTTGAGCAATCGTTGCTGTACAAATGAACAGCGATAAAAACCATAGAAATTTTTTCATGTGCTGATTTTAAAAGTCTGCAAAAATAAAGGCTCCATAGTTGTTCAATTATAAATAAATATATAAATGGTTAAAATATCCGGCATTATTGTTACAAACTATGTGAATTTTTATTTTATGTTAGTTTTGCGCAGTTAAATAGTTTTATAAAAATAACCTGATGAAGCATTTCTTAAGCGTATTTCTTTTATTCTTTTTTACAAGCATTTTTTTTAAAACCGAAGCGCAGCAAAAGCATTTTATTTATATTGAAAGTGAAGCGCAGCAACCATTTGCCGTAGTAATGAATGGCAAAGTATACAGCTCTTCAGACTATGGTTATGTAATTCTTTCTAAACTAACCGATGGCAATTACAGCTTTACGGTAAGTTTTCCAATGAATAAATATCCAGATCAAAGTTTTAAATGCGTTATCAATAAAAAAGATTTAGGCTATAAATTATCGAATACTTCAAATGGATGGGCATTGCAAAATATGGAAACGGAAAAAACCGTTGCCGCTAATACAACTGCAGCCAATGATTTTACCAATATGCTTTCCGATGTTGTAAATGATTCAAATCTTACAAATAAAAATATTGTTTTTAACAACACCAGACAGGATACCATTGCAGTATCTGCCTCAACGCCGGCAACTGATACAAACAATGTTGCATCAACTGTAGCTGCTACACCTCTTACCAATAATACTCCAGCAGACACAACTGCGCAATTGCTAAAAATTTCTGAATCGAAACAAGATACAGGAACTAATATGGTTTTTGTTGACAGAACAACTGGTAACGATACCATTAAAGTTTTTGTACCTGCCGATTCTATGTCATCTGCATCGAATGATATTGCCTCTGTTCCTGCAGGCGAGAACTCTGCAACATCACAACCTGCAAGCGAAACTGCTGATAGCAATATTCAGAAAACAGATAGTTCAGCAACAACATTCTTGAATAACACATCAACAGATAACATAGATACTACAACACATGCAGTAAGCAATCCTTTTTATAAATCAACCAATCAAAATACAAATAGTGATGTTACTACGCCGCCGGTCACAAACACTAATAATGCTGTTTCAAATTCAGCCCCGGTAAATCAAAGTGTAAAAACAACTAACGCCGTAAGAGAAGATTGCAGCAATATGATTTCTGATAACGAACTTGATAAGGTTAAGCGTAAAATGTTTGTGCAGGGTAATGATAACGACATGGTGCAAACCGCGCTGAAATATTTAAAAAACAAATGCATTACAACCGACCAGGTAAAGATGCTTGGAAACATTTTTTCAAGTGATGATGGTCGCTACAGTTTGTACGATGCGTTGTATAAAAATGTTTATGATTACGGCAACTATGCAAATCTCGAAAGCCAAATTATAGATCCTTATTATAAGCGCCGGTTTGAATCTATGCTTCGATAATTATATTTTATGCCGCGATACTTTTTGGAAGTTGCTTATTTAGGAACACATTACAGCGGTTTCCAGGTACAGAAAAATGCAAATACAATCCAGAGAGAAGTTGAAAGAGCCTTAAAAATTTACTATCAACAAGATTTTAGTTTAACCGGTTCTTCGCGCACAGATGCAGGTGTGCATGCAGAACAAAATTTTTTTCATTTTGATACCGATATCATCATTCAAAATGAAAATTTATATAACCTTAATGCGCTGTTGAATTTTGATATTGCAGTAAAAAAAATTTTTGAGGTACAGCCGACATCACATTGTCGTTTTGATGCTACATCAAGAATGTATCATTATCATATTCACAGAAAGAAAAATCCATTTTTGTTTGAAACATCTTATTATTATCCTTTTAGTTTAAATGCCGATCTGCTGCATCAATATGCAGCAGCAATAAAAAATTTTAAAGATTTTACTTCATTCTCAAAAAAGAAAACGCAGGTCAATCATTTTCTTTGCAACATTCATCATTCGCAGTGGATGATTGAAAATGATATTTGGAGATACGAAATTAAAGCCGACCGTTTTTTACGTGGCATGGTAAAAGCAATAACCGGAACAATGCTTAAGCTTGCAAAAAATGAAGCTGCTGTTTCTGAACTTGAAAAAATTGTCTTTTCAAAAAATTGCAATCTTGCAGATTTTTCTCCACCATCAAAAGGTTTGTTCCTCAAAGAAATAAAATTCAATCCTTCTATCTTCATTTTATCCTAAATAACATGCGTTTAATCTATATCCAATTTAGCCAGTTTTATCTCTAATAGGGTAGTATCAGGTACTTTTAACCTATTCCGGTAAAACGGATTTAACATCCATTTCCTAATTAGAAAATTCATTATCTATGAAAACCAACCGCACCTGTGTGTGTTTGTGTTTTTTTGTTTTACTTTTTTCTTTTTTTGCTAACCAATCTTTTGGGCAATTAAAAGCAAGTTTCACTTCCAATATTCAAAGTGGTTGTTCTCCGCTTATCGTTGCTTTCGAAGATCAATCAAAAGGAAATCCCACCAGCTGGAAATGGACTTTAGGTAACGGAACAACAGCAACACAACAAAATCCAATCACTACTTATTTTAATCCGGGTGTTTACACTGTAAAGCTTTCAATTAAAAATAGTTCCGGTGGTGATTCAATAACTGAAACAGATTATATAACTGTTTATGCAAATCCACAAGCAGCTTTTAATGCTTCCCCAACAGAAGGTTGTTTTCCGTTAGATGTAAATTTTACAAACAGCAGCAAAGCAGGTTCTGGAACTATTACAGATTATTTATGGGATTTTGGTGATGGATATGTTTCAACTGATGTAAAAGCGAATCATATTTATAAATCATCCGGCACTTTTGATGTTACATTAAAAGTTACAAACAGTTATGGCTGCACTAACACAATAACAAAGAGCGATCTTGTACATATTGAAGATGGCGTGAATGCTGATTTTTCACTTAGCTCACTTAATATTTGTAAGCGGCCTGCTACTGCAATATTTGAAAATAATAGTGTGGGTACCGGCTCAGGTAATATATCTTATGTTTGGAATTTTGGTGACGGAGGTGCAACGAGCACATCGCAAGATGCAACTCATAATTACAGTAGTTCGGGAACTTACAATGTTGTTTTAACTGCGATATCTGCCGGTGGCTGCTCAGATACAGCTTCTTTAAAAGTAACTATCGCCATTCCAACCACTTCATTTAAAAATACAGACGCAACTTGCTCCAATGAGCCAATAAACTTTACGAACACTTCTTCTCCCACTCCCGTTTCAAGCACATGGTATTTTGGGGATGGTACTACATCAACTGAATTGAACCCAACTAAAACTTACCTTAATACCGGTACGTATACTGTCAAACTCGTAAATACATTTTCGTCTGACTGCTCAGATTCAATTACAAAAACAATTACTGTTGCATCAGGACCTTCGGCTTCATTTAAAGCAAATGATACCGCAACATGTGCAACGCCATTTTCTGTAAACTTTTCAAATACATCAACAGGTGGTGCAACACAATATATATGGGATTTTGGTGATGGTGATACATCTCATGCCTTAAATCCTGTGCATATCTATACCGACAACGGCTCTTACACCGTAACACTTACAGCTATTAATGCAAATGGATGTTCAAGTGTTTTTGAAAAAAACAATTACATAACTATTCAGCCCATAAGAATTAAATACCTGACCAACTTACCCGATAGTGGATGCATTCCTTTAACCATTCAACCAACTTTGGTACTTAATTTAAATACTAAGGTCAAAACGTATTCATGGGATTTTGGTGATGGCGGAACATCATCCAGTGCAAACCCGCAACATACTTATACAAAAGAAGGCATTTATGCAGTAAAGGTTTCTATTGTAACAGAGGATGGTTGCACTACTACTTACACACTCAAAAACGCAGTATTTGCGGGGCATAAACCACACGCAGATTTTGTGGGGGATTTTGATTCTACATGTACAAATGCGGGTGTGTATTTCCATAATACTTCAACCAATGGTCCTATCACATTTTTGCAATGGAATGGAACAGCAATTCAGGATTCGGCTTCCGGGCAAACCTATTATTTTATCCCGCAGGATACAGGCTACCGAACGCTTAAGCTTGTCGCATTTAATTATGGCTGTACTGATACTATAACAAAATTTCATGTGTTA
Source organism: Bacteroidota bacterium (assembly GCA_048498595.1). Lineage (GTDB taxonomy): Bacteria > Bacteroidota > Bacteroidia > Chitinophagales > Chitinophagaceae > Parafilimonas. The sequence continues at coordinate 6,981 of JBEHXR010000027.1, read as the reverse complement.
TATGCTATGCCTCCAATAGCGGGGATGCAGGTAAACCTTAATTGCAATAATAAAAGCTCAGTAAATTTTATTGACACATCTCTTGTTGATGTTAACCGCACATGGGATTTTGGCGATGGGCAAACGGATACTGCAAAAAATCCTGCGCATTTATATACAACTCCAGGCGTGTATACTATTCATCTATACACTCAAAATAAAAATTGTAAAGACACTGCCACAAAAACAATTCATGTAATTAATGAACAGGGCACAATGTCTCTTACAGATAGTATTTACTGCAGAGGTACCGACATTACTGCAGATATTTCAGGAATTAATATTGACAATATTAAAAATACCAAATGGGATTTTGGTGATGGAACTATTGTAACCTTAAATGCCGATACTAAAACAGCACACACTTATACAACAACAGGCAAGTTTAAGGTTATGTCAACAATGACGGATTTGAATAACTGCCAATATTTTTATTCTTCGCCTGATTCCATTACTATTTATGGTCCACTCGCAGGCTTTACAAGCAAGCAACCGGATATATGTTCGGGCTATTCTGTGTTGTTTAATGATAAATCTAAAAGTGATGGGATACATAATATTGTTAGCTGGACATGGGACTATGGTGATTATATAAAATATTATTATAGCAGCAGCCAGGTATTTTCTCATGCTTATGCAGACACAGGTTATTACACACCAAAATTAATTGTGACGGATAGCTACGGTTGCAGCGATACAGTTGGCAAGCCTGACTATGTTTACGTTTCGCATCCTTATGCAAAATTTGATTTGTCCGATTCGATCGTATGTCCCGGCACACAGGTTTCTTTCAAGGATAAATCGTTCGGAACAGGCTTACAATACCTTTGGAACTTTGGTGATGGAACACAATCAGCAAAACAAGATCCTTATCATCAATATTCGCAATCCGGAACATATCGGCCAACCTTAACGGTTATTGATGATATCGGTTGTAAAGACAGTATTATTTCGCAGTCATTGCTCGTATCAAATCCCTCGGCAAAATTTAGTATGAGCGATTCGTTCTCTACCTGTCCTCCGTTACAAGTTAGTTTCTCGAATAAATCAACTGACTATAGTTCTTTTAACTGGGATTTTGGTGATGGCAGCACTTCGCTTGTAGATTCTCCCGAACATATATACACTTATCCCGGCACTTATCCCGTAAAACTAATTTTAAAAGGTTATGGAGATTGCGCAGACACATTCAGCAGAAATATTATAATTAGGGGACCAACCGGAAAATTGATGTATCAGGCAAAGCCAGCATGTTCTCCGGCTATAGTTAAGTTTACGGCTACTGCCAGTCATACAAAAACATATACCTGGGATTATAGTGATGGTAATGTTGATGTTACCTTAAAAGGTCAAAGTGCACACACGTATGATACAGGTTTTTATGTTCCGAAATTAATTCTCACCGATTCATTAGGTTGTAAAGTTTCACTTATAGGAACTGATACTGTAAAAATATATAACGTAACAGCAGATGCAAATCTGTCGAACACGAATGGATGCGATTCTGCATTGGTAAAGTTTACTGACGCATCGCGATCGAGAGATATTATTACACATCACATTTGGTATTTTGGAGACAATGATTCAACAGATGCAGCACAGGTAAGCCATTATTATGATAAGACAGGCAGTTACAAAGCAACTTTGATCGCTGTTACAAAATTAGGTTGCAGGGACACTTTGAATATCGCTAACCCGATAATTGTATATCCATCGCCAAACATAACAATAACCGGAGATAGCATTGCCTGTGCTAATGCAACCGTAAATTTTAAGGCAAACAACAGTACAAAAGACACTTCTGTTTTACAATGGAACTGGAAGTTTAATAATGGCTCCTTAGGATCGGGTCAAAGTGTAAATACAAGTTATAAAACAGGCGGTAATTATGTTGTGACGTTAATTGCATCAACACCTGCAGGATGTTCTGATACAACAACACAAAAAATAAAAATAAATTCTCCTCCTGTTGTAAAAGCTGGTTCCGATACAAGCGTTTGCCAGGGCGGCATTTACCAATTGAATGCAACTGGCGCTTTAAAATATGCATGGCAAGGTGCAGGATTAAGCTGTACAAATTGCCAATCGCCCAATATTACTGTTGATAGCTTCGCCACTTATGTTGTTACAGGTATGGATGAGATTGGCTGTAAAGGAAGTGATTCGGTTTCTGTAAAAGCAATTGCTCCATCGCCTATAACTGTATCTGGTGGAGATACTTTATGTATTGGTGAAAAAACACAATTTTTAGCTTCGGGTGCATCGAGATATCAATGGTTCCCCTCAACATATTTAGATAATGATAAAGCGGCTAACCCAACCTTTACTGCTGCAGCAGATACAGCCATTACATATAAAGTAATCGGTTACGCAGAACATAATTGTTTTGCTGATACAGGATTTGTGTTTGTAAAAACCTATCCTGTTCCACATATGAATTTCCAGGCGAATGATATTACACTCCCCGTTGGTTCTTCTGTAAGATTAATATCAAACAGCTCTGCTGATATAACGCAGTGGCAATGGACACCACCTCAGGGTCTTGACAATGCCGGCGCTGCAAACCCGGTTGCATCACCTAAACAAACCATAACCTATACTTGTATTGCATCGAATGGCGGAGGTTGTGTTGCACGTGACCAGGTAACTGTTAACGTAGTTTGTAAAAACACAAACGTGTTTATTCCAAATACATTCTCGCCAAATGGCGATGGTATGAATGATTTATTTTATGCACGAGGAACGGGCTTATTTAATATAAAATCATTCAGGATTTTTAATCGTTGGGGACAATTAATTTTTGAACGATATAATGTTACACCAAATACTGCTTCTTCAGGTTGGGATGGAACCTATAATGGTAATGCAATGCAATCTGATGTTTATGTTTATATGATGGAAGTTGTTTGTGAAAACGGAAGCATCATTCCTGTAAAGGGAAATGTTACGCTTCTGCGATAAATTTTGCAAAAATGAAAAATACATTCTCCCTGCAATGGGGGAAAACAAAAAATGTATGCATGAAATAAACATAAAAAGTTTCATAGTTTTGAGCGTTGCTGGTAAAACCAGAAAACATTTATCCACCCATGAAATCTTTCGGCAGATTACATATGTTGAAAAGAGCTTTGTATTCTATTGTCATGCTCATTTCAGTAAATGCATCAGCCCAGTTAAATGCAGATTTCACAGCCACAATACAGCAAGGTTGCAGTCCTTTAGTAGTTCAATTTAATGATGCGTCAACAGGCAATCCCACGCAATGGTTTTGGGATTTAGGTAATGGTTCTACATCAAGCAAAAAAAACCCAAGCACTATTTACATTGATTCAGGAAAATATACAGTTACACTAACTGTAAAAAATGCTTCGGGTGAAAATACAGTTGTAAAAAAAGGATTTATTACCGTGCATCCAAATCCAACAGTTTCATTTTCTGCAAACCCATCAGACGGATGCGCACCATTAAATGTTTCTTTTACTGATAAAAGTGCTGCCAACGCTGGTACTGTAAATAGTTGGATTTGGGATTTCGGAGATGGAACAACATCCACACTGCAAAATCCAAATCATACTTATAATATTTCAGACACGTTTAGTGTTACATTAAATGTAATCAACAGTTTTGGATGCAAACAAACATTACAAAATAAAGACCTGATAAAAGTTGGCGGTATTGTAAAAGCAGGATTCAATTATAACTATACAAGTATTTGCAGCACGCCGGCAACTGTAACTTTTATCAACACTTCTGTTGCCAGCGGCGCATTAGAATATCAATGGTTTTTTGGAGATGGTTCAAGCAGCACGAACATAAATCCAATTCATGTTTACAACAGCTCCGGCAATTTTATTGTAACGCTTGTTGCACAAAACAAAGAAGGTTGTACAAACACATACAAACAACAAATAAACATTGGAACAGCTAAAGCTAATTTTACATACACGGGTGGTTGTATAAACGAACCTGTAGTTTTTACAGACGCTTCTTCATCTTTGCCCGTAAATGATATATGGGACTTTGGTGATGGATCAACAGACACCGGTTTAACTGTATCGCACACATATAAAGGCTCAGATACCTTCGATGTAAAACTTACTGCAGATTTTGGAGGCTGTACCAACACAATTACAAAACAAATTATAACAGGTACCAAGCCTAAAGCAGCATTTTATATAAGAGGCAATGTAAAAACTTGTACTTATCCTGTAACTATCAAATTCTTTAACCAATCTGTGGGTGCAGAAAATTATAAATGGTTATTTGGTGATGGTTCAACTTCTGATTCGGCAAATACACAACATACATACACCAATGTAGGAACTTATTCTGTAAGCTTAATCGCATTTAATGCAAATGGCTGTGCGGATACAATTACACGCGTTGATCTTGTACAAATTGGTCCGCCAAAAATTCTTAGTATAGAAAACATACCTTATGAAGGTTGTGCACCAAAAGCACTAACATTTCGTCCCATAATATCTTCACCTGATTCTATCGCATCCTACAAATGGGATTTTGGTGATGGCGGCACTTCTAAAGATTCTGTGCCACGGCATTATTACCCTAAAGTTGGGGTTTATACAGTAACGCTTACAATTGTTACCAATAAAGGTTGCACAGATAGTATCTCAATTGTAAACGCTGTATCATTAGGCGAAAAACCCAATGCAAATTTTGCAGCAAACCCTTTACTGGCATGCGCCGGAGATCCTGTTCAGTTCAGCGATTCTTCAACAGGTGCAATTACAGATTGGTTTTGGGATTTTGGTGATGGTGGCACTTCCGGAGAACAAAATCCGTTATATGAATATAAAGACACAGGTTATCGCCAGGTAACGCTGATAGTTTCTGAATTTGGATGCAAGGATACACTTGTAAGACCTGCTTACGTTTATCTAAAGCCGCCGGTTGCAAGATTTGATTATAATAATCATTGCGTAAAACCTTATGAATATGATTTCACAGATAATTCAATAGATGCAGAAACATGGCTTTGGAAATTTGGAGACAATACAACGGATGCAACTCCTAATCCAAATCACACATATACAGATACCGGCACTTATAATATTTCGCTAACAGTTACGAACGGCGCATGTTCTTATACAAAATTTGATACAATAAAAGTTATTGATGAAAAGCCATTATTCAGTTATAAATCTTTACAAACAAATTTTTGCAAATACGATTCTGTAAAGTTTGTTGCAACGCAATACAATCCTGATAATATTAAGTCTTTTTACTGGAATTTTAATGATGGAAGCACACAAGGTTTTGGCTATGATCTTGACACGGTTTACCACGCATACACTACATCAGGAAAATATATTCCGCAATTAATAGTAAGAGACATACATAATTGCGTTGATACAATAACAGATTCGATACCTATAACTATTTACGGTCCGTCTGCTGCATTTACAAATACAACTGGAAGTTGTCTTATGAGCACCGTGAATTTTATTGATAGGTCGTCTTCAGATGGCGTACACAATATAAAAAACTGGATATGGGATTATGGCGATAATTCTAAGCCGGATACTTTAACAGCACCACCGTTTCAGCATCTTTATACAACCAGGGGAGACTACAATGTAAAACTTAAAGTAACAGATGAAAATGGATGTTATGATACAATAAATAATATTGATGCAATTGAAATTACGCAACCTACCGCCAGCTTTTTTTCCGATTCACTCACATGTTCGCAAAGTGCTTTTCAATTTGCAGATGCAAGCTCCGGAAGTGAAATTACTTATAACTGGAATTTTGGTGATGGAGGCACTTCAACCAACAATGCACCACAGCATATTTATAATGCAGAAGGCATATATAGCGTAACATTAATTGTAACCGATCAATATGGATGTACAGACACTTTATTAAAACCGAATTACGTAACTGTTTCAGATCCTGTTTCTAATTTCTCATTGCCAGATACTTTATTTAGTTGTCCGCCTGCAAGCATATCGCCGCAAAATTCTTCGCAAAATTTTTCATCTGTGCTTTGGGATTTTGGTGATGGTAATACATCATCTGAAATTAATCCAACACACTATTATACCGCGGCCGGTAATTATAATTTGAAACTGATTGCGCAAGGCTATGGTGTATCTTGTTTTGATACACTTACAAAAAAAATATTTTTAAAAGGACCAAGCGCTCAATTAATTTATGATTCATCCGGTGGCTGCAATCCCTTAAATATTTCTTTAAGTGCAAAAGCAAAAAATGCAATACAGTTTATTTGGGATTTTGGAAATGGCGTGATTGAACCTTCCGTTGATTCAATTATAAACTACACATACAAATCAACAGGCCGATATTTACCTAAATTAATTGTGGTGGATTCAGGTGGTTGCCAGGTACCGGTTTTTAATCCTGATACCGTTGTTGTTTATGGAGCGAATGCAAAGTTTATTACGCAGCCTGCTTCAAATTTTTGCGACTCTGTTAATATGAATTTTATCGATTCAAGCATTGCACAGTTTGATAACATTGAATTATATAAATGGAATTTTGATGATGCTGATTCATCAATCTTAAAAAACAGTTCACACATTTATCATACATCAAATATTTATCATCCTACACTTACAATAACAACACAACGCGGATGTACATCTGTTTACGTTGATTCAATCAACATTAATATAATTAACGCACCACAAATAAGCGCAATAATTCCGGATAGTGCTTGTATTTTTTCAACAGTATTGCTAACTGCTGATGTAAGTAATTATGCAGCTTCAGATCTTTCATGGAACTGGAACCTTGGTGATGGCAATGCAATGCAAAATCAAAACACAAGTTACACTTATCAAAGCGCAGGAAATTTTTCTGTAACAATTATTGCAAATAATTCAGCGGGTTGTGCAGACACAATAAATCATACAATAACAATAAACCCGTTACCACTTATAGATGCAGTTGCCGATT
>JBEHXR010000026.1:0-19527 GCA_048498595.1 Bacteroidota bacterium | reverse complement strand
TGGCTTTGTGCAACAGGCACAGGATGCAAAAATTTCATTGGAACGTTTAAATGAAATTTATACTATCGAAGATGAAGAAAAGTTGGATGTCGGGATAGTTCCCCTCTCCTTTGGAGAGGGGTTAGGGGTGAGGTCTATTCAAATTCAAAATCTTTCTTTCACCTATACAGGTGCAGGTAATGAACCTGTTTTAAAAAATATCAATCTTGAAATTCCCGAAGGAAAAGTTACTGCAATCGTTGGTGTAAGCGGCAGCGGCAAAACAACGCTTTTAAAATTGCTGCTTAAGTTTTATGAAAATTATAAAGGCGAAATAAAAATTGGAAGTCAAACAGTTCCCCTCTCCTTTGGAGAGGGGTTAGGGGTGAGGTCGAACAATGAAGGCGGAACAAATCTCAAATACATAAGTCCTAAATTTTGGCGAAGTCAGTGTGGCAGTGTAATGCAGGATGGATTTATTTTTAATGATACGATAGCCAATAATATTACAATTGGAAAAGCAGGAAACACAGATTTTCCCCCCTTCAGGGGATGGGGGCACTAATTCATGCTTGTAAAATTTCAAACATTTTATCTTTTGTTGAATCGCTGCCTTTAGGTTTTAATACAAAGATTGGCAGTGAAGGAAACGGTATTAGCGCGGGGCAAAAACAACGTATCCTAATTGCAAGAGCGGTTTATAAAAATCCTTCATATTTACTTTTTGACGAGGCGACAAACGCTTTAGATGCAAACAATGAAAAAGCCATCATAGAAAATTTGCAGCAATTTTTTGAAGGCAAAACGGTGGTTGTAGTTGCACATCGCTTAAGTACAGTAAAACATGCAGATAATATTATTGTTTTGCACGAAGACGAAATTGCAGAGCAAGGAACACATGAAGAATTAAGCAGAAAAAAGAACCGCTATTATGAGTTAGTGAAGAATCAACTGGAGTTGGGTTCTTAGCTCTCTCTCTTCGGAGAAGGTTGGATGAGGTCAACTTTTAAAAAAAATAATTTATGCCAATTGAAGTATCACAAAATGGCAAGCTGTTTCAAACTTCTTCTTCGCCCGAAGAGATAAGAGGTGAAGCTGTGCAAGAATTTATTTCACGTAAACCCGGCTTTTTAATTCAATACGGCACAACGCTTTTTTTGGTATTGTTGATTTTAATTATTTCTGCAAGCTGGTTTATTCAATACCCTGATGTTGTTTCTGCTTCAGCGAAGCTTCAATCTATAAACGCACCAAAACCGGTGATAAATAAAACATCGGGTAAGCTGATGAAGTTATTTGTAAAAGAAGGTGATGTTGTAAAAGAAAATGCCATACTTGGTTATATGGAAAGTACCGCATTACCTGAACAGGTTTTACAACTCTCTGCCGCCACTGATACCATTATTGATTTATTGGATAATAAAACGCAATTCTTACCCATCTATATTAACAGCTTAAATTTTGAAAGCTTAGGTGAACTGCAGCAATCCTTTCAAACTTTTATACAGGCATTTATTGTGTATAAAGATTATATTAGTAATGGTTTTTATACAAGAAAGAAAGCAATGCTTGCAAGTGATTTGAATTATTTAGAACAACAACATTTTAATTTGAATAATCAAAAATCTTTGCAGCAGGAAGATGAAACACTCGCTGTAAAAACATATCAAATGAATGAAACACTGCTGAAGGAAAAAGTAATATCACCAAAAGAGTTTCGCGATGAAAGAAGCAAACTGCTGAATAAATCTTTATCGGTTCCTGAAGTTAATTCGTCTATTATTTCTAATGAAAGCCAGCAAAACGATAAGCAAAAAGAAATACTTGAATTAGAAAACACTGCAGCGCAGCAAAAAGCAGTATTCGGGCAGGCATTAAATACACTTAAGAATGAAATAAATGATTGGAAAAAGAAATACCTGTTGTTAGCGCCCATTGCAGGTAAGGTTTCTTTTACTGATTTCTTCCAGGAAAAACAAGAATTAAATGCAAACCAAATTATCTGTTATATAAAGCCGGTTAACAGCGCTTATTATGCAGAAGTGTATATTCCGCAATCCAATTTTGGCAAAATAAAAACCGGGCAATCGGTGCTTTTAAAATTTGCTGCTTATCCGTATGAGCAATTTGGAAGTGTAGAAGGAAAACTTTCATTTATTTCACCTATATCAACCGACAGCGGTTATGCTGCTAAAGTTGAATTGCCAAAGGGATTGATAACAAATTATGGAAGACAAATTCAGTACAGGGATGGATTAATTTCTTCAGCACAAATTATTACACAAAACATGCGCCTGCTGCAACGATTTTATTATGATGTGTATAAAAATATTAAACAATAATTTTAGCTTGCTGCTATTGCTTTTAATTTATAACAACCACTTCGCAAAGTATTAAGCATTTATTAGGCTGATACATTTTATTTTTGCATTTCAATTGTCAACATGAAATTCGGCATCGTTGTTTTTCCCGGTTCTAACTGCGACAGAGATATGCAGGATGCTTTGCAGCATGATATGAACAAAGAAGTAATTATGCTCTGGCATAAAGACAAAGATTTATCTGCGTTTACAACAGATGATTGCATTGTTTTGCCAGGCGGTTTTTCTTTTGGTGATTATTTACGTTGCGGCGCTATTGCACGCTTTAGCCCGATGATGCAAAGCGTAATTGATTTTGCAAATAATGGCGGAAAAGTATTTGGTGTTTGTAATGGTTTTCAAATTTTATGCGAAAGTGGTTTATTGCCGGGCGTGCTTTTGCCAAATGGTCATCAGCAGTTTGTAAGCAAGAATATTTTTTTAACGAACGATACTGGAAGTATTTATAAAATTCCTGTTGCGCATGGAGACGGAAGATATTTTGCAGATGATAAAACGCTTGATGAATTAGAAAACAACAAACAGGTGATATATTATTATTGCGATGAAAAAGGTAATGTTGATAAAAGCTTTAATCCAAATCACGCAATGAGAAATATTGCAGGCATAAAAAATAAAAAAGGAAATGTTTTTGGAATGATGCCGCACCCCGAAAGAGCTTCTTCAACTTTATTGGGAAATACAGATGGTGTAAAAATTTTTACTGAGCTTGGTTTAAATTAATATTGATGAAAAAAATTGTTTTAATAATTATTGCTGCTTTTACAATTAGCGCTTTACATGCGCAGATACAAGATCCTGTGAAATGGAATTATTCAGCCGTAAAAAAATCAGACAAAGAATATGTTGTTACAATTGATGCATCGCTCCCCGGCGAATGGCATATTTACTCAATCAATACGCCACCTGATGGACCCGTTCCTACCAGAATTAATTTTAAGAAGAATCCGTTAGTTACATTAAACGGAACAGTGAAAGAAGATGGAAAATTAAAAACAGATCACGATGCTGTGTTTGGTGTAGATGTAAAATATTATGCAGATAAAGTTGAGTTTACGCAGGATGTAAAATTGAAATCGCCTGTTAAAACAAATTTATCAGGCACAATAAAATATATGGTGTGTAACGATAAGATGTGTCTTCCGCCAAAAACAATTCCATTCAATATTCAATTGCAGTAAATGCGCGCAAACTGCACTAAAAAACTACTGCTCTTTATTCTTGTAATCGCTGCTCATTACAAAGTTGTTGCCCAAAATAATCCTGTTCATTTTTCTTTTTCAACAGAAAGAAAAAATGATTCGCTTGTATCCTTCATCATTAAAGCAAAACTTGATAAAGGCTTTTTTCTTTTTTCTGCCAAACCAAAAAATGCCGATGATGCTTTTGTTTCTCAGTTAAATCTTGATAGTAATTCTGCAAAACATCTTTATGATACAAACATTGTTCAATCATCTAACATAACAGAGATTAAAGATGATAAAACTAAAAGCAGTTTTACCGGTTTTAACGATAGCGCAAGTTTTATCTATCCATTCAAAATAAAAAAAACAGATAGCGCAATTATTAAAGGTTCATTTGCATGGCTTGGAAAATTGAACGATGATTTTCCCAGCGGCGAAGAGAATTTTGATGTTACATTACCTGCACAAAAAGTTTCTGTTGCAGGTGTTGCTGTTTCCAATGGAAAGCCAAAAAACTGGTTAGGCTTTTTCCTGGTTGGATTATTAACAGGAATAATTGCAGCGTTTACGCCATGTTTATATCCATTGTTTCCTGTTACGATCACCTATTTCATGCATCGTTTTGGCAGCAGAAAGCGCGGAATAAAAAATGCGTTCATTTATTCACTGTTTATTATTCTTATTTATGGTATTCCTACAACAGCGCTTACACTAATTTTTGGCGAAACGATATTGTATAGAATTTCAATTAACCCCATCACCAATTTAATTTTCTTCACCATCTTTATTGTATTCGCACTTTCATTTTTTGGTTTGTTTGAAATTACATTGCCTTCATCATGGAGTACGCGCACAGATAAACTCGCAGGCAAAAGTGGTTACTCGGGATTATTTTTTATGGCGCTTACTTTGGTAATTGTATCTTTTAGTTGCACCGGCGTTTTTGCCGGACAATTATTAGGTTATCTTTCATCAGGTGGTATAAAGGCTGGGCCTATTGCAGGCATGTTTGGTTTTGGAACCGGGCTTGCACTACCATTCACGATTCTTGCATTGTTTCCTTCACTTATACATTCAATGCCAAAAAGCGGCGCATGGCTGAATACAATTAAAGTAAGCTTTGCCTTTATTGAACTTGCTTTAGCATTAAAGTTTTTAAGTAATGTTGATTTGATCTATCATTGGCGTTTGCTTGACCGCGAAATTTTTATAGCGTTGTGGTTTGTGATTGCAGTATTGCTCGGATTTTATTTACTGGGCAAACTAAAATTTTATCATGATAGTGAGGTAAAACACATTACCATTATGCGATTGTTTTTTGCAATAGCATCATTCACTTTTGCAATGTATTTATTGCCGGGCATGTGGGGCGCGCCATTAAAAGCATTAAGCGGATGGGTGCCGCCAGATTATACGCAGGATTTTAAATTAGGAAATTACCAGCAGGCAAATATTAATTCAACACAAACGAAGACTGCAGCATTACCACCGCAAAAACTTACCGACAAATTAGGAGCTCCGTTTGGCTTAACAGCATACTTCGATTTGAATGAAGGCATTGCTGCAGCAAAAGCTTTAAACAAACCTATCATGCTCGATTTTACGGGGCATTCTTGTGCTAATTGCCGTAAGATGGAAGCGCAGGTTTGGAGCGATCCACAGGTTTTGCAACGCATGAAAAATAATTTTGTACTGGTGAGTTTATATGTTGATGAACCAACCGAGTTATCATCAAACGAAAAATATACAAATGCAAGAGGAGATAAGATTACAAATGTGGGTGAAAAAAATCTTGATTATGAAATAACAAAGTTTGGTTTTAATGCCCAACCATTGTATATGTTTATTGATGCAAATCAAAATGCTTTAAGCGATATTAAATATGGTTATGATCCTGATGTAAATAAATTCATTCAGCATCTTGATGAGATAAAAGCAAAATTTGATGCGCAAACAAAATGATAATTATTTTTTTGGCAGATAATAATCAGGAATTGCTTTGCCGGTTTTTTCAACATCCCAAATTATACTTGAAACTTTCCAGCCTTGTGGTGTTTTAATTAATTGAAAACTGTTCACACCTCTTTCCTTTACGATGTCTAAACTATTTACATAAGTTTTATAAGAACTTATTCTTTGCGCAATGTTTCCAAACTGATCTGTTCTTCCGTAAAGTTCCTGCTCCTGGAAGGAAGTAATATTTGATGTTTGAACATAATTTTTAAATGCCTTTACAAAATCATCAATCGATAAAATTTGAGCGGTGTCGCCAATAAAATCTATCAGTTGCGCATGCGGAATAAAATTAGTTTTAATGCTGTCGTAACGCGGTTGTTCACCTTGCTTAAAACTAATCGCAGCATAAGCATCATCAACGGCTTTTTTAATTGCCGCATCATCAGGAACTGTATAACTATTATTAACATTAGCATTTGTACTTGTGTTGGATGAATTGCAGGAACACATTAATAAAACACAAGCTGATAGAATGAAAGAAATTGATTTCATATGTTGTTATTGCTGTTCTAAAATTAATAAAGCAATAGCAATAACTAAACCATTACGTAGAAATTTTTACTTGCTGTTAATTCGACTCAGTATAATCCCATGTCTTTTCAATTGGCGCATTCACATCTGTTTGTACAATGATTGTTGTTTTTCCATTGGTTTACATCTTATTGAATTTTTAGTTTATCAATACACTACAAACATCCTTCAACAAATTAAAATAAAATGATGCCCAAACACGACAAACACAAGGCTTTTTACGAAATGCAGACACAAATAATTAACATTAAAAATTAAGCTCCTTGCGGTATAGCAGGCGATATGTGTAATGAATCTATTTTAAGATTTAAGCGAAGCTGTTGCTTAAGCTCTTCATTCTGCTGTTTTAGTTGTTCGATTTGCAATTTCAATTCTTGATTTATTATTTTATCGGTCTTATCCTTTATCATTTTTGTTTGCTTGTCTATTTGTTCTTTCATCATAACGTCATTTTGTTTTGCTATTTCAGCAAATTTTTTAGCTTGCTCTTTCAGATCCGCATCTTTTTCTTTCATTGCTTCAGCTAATTTCATTGCCTGGTCTTTCATCATTAAATTTTTTTGTTGCATTTCCTGGGCATTCAATCCTTCCAGTTTAATTTCCGCAATTTTATCTTTCATTGCATCATTCATCGCTAATGCTTGTGCCTTTAATGCTTCAACTTTTTCACGCACACTGTCAGAATTATTTGCAAGTTCATTCATCGCTATTTTTCCCTGTAACTCTTTAACTCGTGTCTCCACATCTTTTGCATTTGCTTGCACCTGCGAATCAATTGCCAATTTATTTAGTGCCATTGCATCAATTTGTGCTTTCAATGCTTCAGCCTGAGCCTGCATTTCTTCATGCCGGTTCTTTGAATCAATGTCAAACCTTTCTCTCAACTCCTTAACAATGTCATTATAATCTGAAATCTTATCGTCGGGCACTTTCACATTATCTACATACAACTCCGTTACTTTTCCATTCACTTCAACAAGTCTGTATTGCTTTCCATGCAATGTTGAATTGATTGTATATTTTGATTCATTATTATTTACTGCTTCCGGAACAGTATCTTTTATTTTTTCTGCAGGCTTAATCTGGATTGATTGTAAAGCAGAAATATTTTTAAAAGACAATTGCTTGTGTTGCGAAAAAGCAAAAGCCGTGAACGCTGTAACAACTATGCCGGCTATTAAAAAAGTTTTTTCCATGACGGTTAATGTTTTATTGTTGTTGGTAATGATTCTCTTTATTCTACTGAGTAAAAAATTTTTTCTTCCTGAAAATGAGGTAGTATAACCGGAAGTGTTATATTCCTGAAAAGAAACAAGTGCGTGTATAAATTGTTTTTTATTTTTTGTTTGCTTAACGGCAATATCATCACAACAATTTTCTCTTTCTTCTTTTATTAAAGATGATATCCATAAAACGGCAGGGTTAAAAAAGAATATAATCTCTGCAATGCGCTGAAAAATATTTATAAGATAATCTTTGCGGCGAATGTGTGCAAGCTCATGTAATAAAATGGCTTCAATTTCTTCTGGCGCAAGTGCAGTTAATGCTGCAGCAGGAAATAAAATTACCGGCTTAAAATACCCAACTACCATTGGCACTTTTGCTATCTGGGATTTTAGTAGCTGTATTTGTTTTTTTATACCTGCATTTTCGGCTAAGATTTGCAAACGGCTGTTCCAATATTGGCCTGCATCAAAAACTTCCCGGTGTTTTAAAATATAAACATCATGCAACCCCTTCATTAAGCCAACACATTTAAGAATAATAACTGCAAACCAGCTTAACACTATTAAGTTTTCATAAGCTTGCAGAAATGAAATTAATTTTTCAATAACGCTTACCGAAGAATTATTAACTACAACAGTTGCAATTGAAGAAGCGATAACAGGCTTATAAGATTCAGTATTATAATTTGTAACTGAAGCCACTTCGTAGCAAAACGTAAATGCACTTGTAATGATGAATAACATTAAAACACTGCTCAATAATTTATATCTCAATGCAGTTGCAGATTTTTTTGTTGACAATAATATGATCGCGGTAAAGAATGCAAAAACAATTCCCTGCCACAGAGAATGTATCAATGTCCAAAACAAAACCTGCATTGATTGGTAACTAAATAGATAATTTATAAAAAGATTTCGCATACAGTTTGTTTAAGAATTATAAATCCTTATCTATATCTTTCAACAAGTCTTTAATAAGCTTTAGTTCCTTCTTCGAAGTTTTTTTATTGCCGAGTAACTGCATTACAAGACTGCTTGCAGAACCGCCATACATCGAATTAACAAAGCGGTCGAGCAAATAATTTTTTGTTTTATTTTCTGCTTCAGCCGGAGAATAAATATGCGTCATGTTGGTATCGTCTCTTTTCAACATGCCTTTTGCATGCATAATCTGCATCAACTTCAATGTAGATGTGTATTGCACTGTTCTTGTGCTTTCATTCAATTTATTATTTACAAAGCGTACATTGGATGGACCATATTTCCATAACACTTGTAAAATTTCAAGTTCAGATTTTGTAGGTTCGATTTTATCTGTTGACTGTACTTTGTTTTCTTTCATGACATGAAGATAGGAAATTTTTCGTACGAACAAATTTTTATCTTAAAAGTTTAAGATTTTATAATTCTTTTAAACTTTGGATATTTCCGGAGAGAAAAAAGCAAAACCGAAAAACTACTGTTTCAGCAATTGTTTAAAAAGCGGAATTAATTCGTGTGCAAGTACTGCATGATCTTCTACGCTTGGATGATAGCTGCATCCGTGAGGATTCATCGGCTGGAAAAAGAATACAGAAACCGGTTTATCTGAAGAATATATTGAATCGATATTTTGTTTTACAGCAGCTAAACAATTTTGCAAAAGAATTCTTTCATTACCATTAATCATCGGGCTGCTTAATAAAACAATAGTAGCCTTTGGATATTTTGATTTCACCCGTTGCACAAACGAAATGTAATCTTTTACAAACACAGTGCTGTCGAATGGTTGTCTTGCATGCACGCCATCACCATGACTCATATCGTTTGTGCCTAAAGCAATGCTCACGATTTTCGGCGAATACATTTTGAAATTCCACATCGTTGTATCCTCAGTAGTAAGCCTTGCTTTTTCATACACCTGCGGCATACTTGGATTATCCGTATTCCATGTGCGATAAACGCCAATACCACTCACACTGCTTAAAATAAAATTTGCATGTACTGCACGTGCCACCCTTGGTCCGTATGCATCATACGCATTATGCTGATCAAGATAAACGCCTTGCCCGCATTTAACATCAGAAGTATCTGAAAGCGCACCACATGTTATACTATTACCAATGAATTCTATTAAAGGCGCATTAGAAGGTTTTATTGCATAAATGTTATTGGCAACAATTTTTTGTATGAAGATGGGACCAGTTGTTGCTTCAGTTGCTTTATAAATTTCTATTGTATGATGTTCGCCGGTATTCGCAGTTAATGTTATTGGTTGAACAGAACCACCATTTATTCTAATTCGTTTTTGATAAACGCCATCAAGCTCATACTGCAAATAATTATGACCGCCTGCATCATTAATATAAGCATACAATTCGCACGAATTACCATTGAAACTAAAACCAAAATGCACAGCAGAAGAAATAAGTTCAAGATCGTTTTCCCTGGTAAATTCAAATCTTCCATATGGTTTTAAGTCAGCAGCAGGTAAAGTGTCTTTTTTTGTAGAACTATCGTTCGCCGAACAAGCACTGTTAAAAAAAGGGAAACAAGCAAGCAATAAAAAATAAAATCGCTGAACCATATCTTCTATAATTAATCGTACAATTCTAAAATTTAATTATTCAAATAAACTTTGTTGCTTATTCTCTCCGATTTCCACCCAACTCATTTTTACAGATTTGCTGTAATCTTCAAAACGCGTTCCTACAGATTTCCACCCCGTAACTTCTATATTCTTACCAATTTTATATTTTATCTTCTGCACCTGTGCACCGCGTCCTTTTTCAAAATATAAAACAGGATCATCTGCAGTTGTAATTGTTTCCAAAACAGTATTGTTATCTTCTTTAATAAAGAAAAATTTATTGTGCAAACTTGATGTTTCAATCTTAAAACGCTTCACATAATATTGTTTCTTATCAAGATCAGCATAAACAGCAGTAATAATTTTTTCAGGATTAAATTTTTGTATAGACAAAATCTTCTCCGGCTCGAAACGCTGCGTTAATTCAAGGTCAGTGAGTTCATAACTTCCATCTTTATAAATAACAAGTATTTTATCTTCTGCTTCAAAACTTCCTAATAGAATTCCTTTTTCATCTCCATTTAATCTGCCATAAATATTATCGAACCATAATTTCCTTCCGGCTAAAGTTGCTGTTCCTTTCTCTTTAAATTTTACAGTGCGCACAGGATATTTTGTAACCTGGTTACCCATGCTGCTGCGACCTTTTATATCCAACGTTTCAAAATAAAAATCAAACTCTTTTATACGCGCAGAACAATTCGGGCTCAACGTAACTTTCACCACCTCAGCTTCACCATTTGCGTTCACCGATAAATATTGCACTTTGCTTTTATCGTTGCCCTTTGAAAGATCATATTCTTTATCGCGTGTAACGCCGGTAACATTAAAACGCTTAGCATAACTTACACCAGATCCGCCATCAGTATAAATCATGTTGTATGTAGTGCGATCATCATTTTTCATAAACACAGCAGCATGCAAAATATCTTTTCCAATGAAAGTTTTATCAGCCACTTTTATCACTTTCATAATGCCCCGTTTGGTGAATGCGATGATGTCATCGAACTCAGAACATTCAACCAAAAATTCATCTTTCTTTAAACCAGTTCCAATAAAACCTTCCTCGCGATTGATGTACAATTTTGTGTTTGCGATGGCAACTTGTTTTGCCTGGATTGTATCAAATAATTTTATTTCTGTTTTGCGCTCTTTGCCTTTGCCATATTTTTTCAAAAGATTTTCAAAATAAGAAACAGCGAAATCAACAAGATTATTTAAATCGTGCTTTACCTGTTTGATGTCGGCTTCAATACCTTTTATCTGTTCATTCAGCTCATCAATATCCAGCTTATAAATTCTGCGAACAGGTTTTTCAGTCAGCTTTAAAATATCTTCTTTTGTTACAGCGCGCTTTAATTTTTTCTTGAAAGGATCAAATGCCTTATCAATTGCTTCAATTACTTTATCCCATGTTGCATGTTTTTTTTCCAGCTCTTTATAAATTTTTTCTTCGAAGAATATTTTTTCGAGTGAAGTATAATGCCATTTGTCTTCCAGTTCACTCAGCTTAATTTCAAGCTCACGCTTCAAAAGATCCTTTGTTCTGTCAACCGAAATTTTAAGCAACTCATGAACACCAAGAAATTTTGGCTTTTGATCAACGATCACACATGCGTTCGGAGAAATACTTATCTCACAATCGGTGAAAGCATACAAAGCGTCAGTTGTTATATCAGGCGAAATGCCGGAAGCGAGTTCAATAATGATCTCAACATTTTTTGCTGTTGCATCTGTTACTTTTTTTATCTTGATTTTTCCCTGGTCATTTGCTTTTACAATTGAATCCATCAATGTTGATGTAGTGATGCCGTATGGAATATTTTTTATGATCAGCGTTTTCTTATCACGCTCTTCAATTGCAGCACGCACACGAATTTTACCACCGCGTTTTCCTTCGCTGTAATTTGTGGCATCCATTAAACCGCCGGTTTGAAAATCCGGTAGCAATTCAAACTTTTTTCCGCGTAAATATTTAATGGCTGAATCGCAGATCTCAATAAAATTATGCGGAAGAATTTTCGTTGAAAGACCAACTGCAATTCCTTCAGCACCTTGCGCTAATAACAATGGAAATTTCATCGGAAGCGTTACAGGTTCCTGCTTTCTTCCATCGTAGCTCAATTGCCATTCCGTTGTTTTTGCGTTGAATGCAACTTCTAAAGCAAACTTGCTTAAACGCGCTTCAATATATCTTGGAGCAGCTGCATCATCGCCGGTTCTTACATCGCCCCAGTTTCCCTGGGTTTCAATCATCAATTCTTTCTGACCCATATTCACAAGTGCATCGCCAATACTCGCGTCGCCATGCGGATGATATTGCATGCTTTGACCAATGATATTCGCTACTTTATTAAAACGACCATCATCCATTTCTTTCATTGCATGCAAAATGCGGCGCTGCACCGGTTTCAAACCATCTTCAACTGCCGGCACTGCTCGCTCCAAAATCACATACGATGCATAATCTAAAAACCAATTTTTGTATTGACCTTGTACACCCGTTTCGTTTGTGATTATATTTTTTTGTTCTGCCATTTGTATCTATTAAACACGCAACAATCGTTGGTAATTTCAATTGCGCAAAATTATTTATTCAAGTATTTAAAAAATCAGCTTTGCAATTTGAATCACTCAGTGTTTATAACATTTTTGTGAAGAACTAAGTATTGAGTTAAAAGTTGCTATGTAAGACTTGAATATTGTTTGAAATGTTGCAGATTAAAAATTATCCTTGTTTGCCAATTGTCCGCAGGCAGCATCAATATCTTTACCGCGGCTTCTTCTCAATCTTGCATTTACGCGATTGCTTTCAAGAAATTTCATAAAATTTTCAATCGTTTCTTCATCTGGTTTTGCAAAAGATGCACCATCAATAGGATTGTATTCGATGATGTTTACAAGATCAGCAGGAACCTGCCGGTAAATCTTTACGAGTTCTTCTGCGTCTTTTTGAGAATCATTAAAGTTTCTGAATAGAATGTATTCAAAGGTCACTTCGTTCTTTGTTGCTTTATAAAAATAATTGAGTGCGTCAATCAAAGATTTTATGTTATTGGTATCATTAATCGGCATTATCTCATGACGCTTTTTATCATTTGCTGCATGAAGAGATAATGCCAGTTTGAATCGCACTTTATCATCACCTAACTTCTTAATCATTTTTGCAACGCCCGCTGTTGAAACTGTTATTCTTCTTTGACTCATTCCCATTCCATCTGCTGCAGAAATTTTATCAATCGCTTTTAAAACATTATTATAATTCAGCAATGGTTCACCCATGCCCATAAAAACAATATTGCTTAATCGCTTGTTGTAAATTCTTTCGCTTTGTTCATTGATTAATGCAACCTGGTCGTAAATTTCATCGAATGTTAAATTGCGTTCACGTTCCATTTTTCCTGTTGCACAAAAAGAACAATTTAAACTACAACCAATTTGCGAAGAAACACATGCTGTTTTTCTTTCTTCAGTAGGAATTAAAACACCTTCTACAAAATGATTATCAAAAGTTTTAAATCTTGATTTTACCGTTCCATCTTCGCTGTATTGTGTTGTATTTATTGTTAACGCAGGTAAAGAAAAATGTTCTGCCAATTTTAAGCGAAGGTCTTTGCTAAGATTCGTCATAGCATCAAAACTGCCGGCATGTTTTTGCCAAAGCCATTCATATACTTGTTTTGCGCGAAATTTTTTTTCATCAATCTGCGCAAAAAAGTTTTGCAATTCATCCAAACTTAAATTCCTGATGTTTTGTTGCTGAGAAGAAACCATTCTGCAAAAATACGACGGCGTTTGTTAAGGCATTTTTATACTTACTGAATTTCCATTATAAGAAACTAATTTTTCACTCGCATCAAAATTTAATTCAACAGGTTTATCTTTTGTAATCCAAACAATATTAAATGTGCGTTTGGCAAGCATTCCATCAAAACTACCTTCACGTTTTTCAATCGTTAATGTTTTTGTTTGTTCATTATATTTTATTGGAATAATGGAATATTTTCCCTGTTCGTAATTATAATTGGTGTCTTCATCCTCATACAAATCAAACTGCGCATCTTTTCCTGTGTAAACAAACAGGGTGATTTTATTCTGCGGTTTTTCATTCGTGTATTGCAGGTCAACACCAAACGGAATTATTGAACCTTCTTTCACAAACACCGGCATTCTTTCATAAGGCGCATCTGCATTTATCGTTTGCCCACCATCAAAATATTTTCCTGAATATAAATCATACCAACCTTGCCGGGCAGGCAAATAAACTTTACGTTGTGTTGCTTTGAAAGTATAAACGGGATTGATCAATAATGACGGACCAAACATGTATTCATCATTAATATTTTTTACTGCTGAATCACTCGAAAAATCCATTATCAGTCCGCGCATCATGGTGTAATCCTTTATATAATTCCAACCAGCAAGTGAATAGATGTAAGGCATCAAACGATAGCGCAGTTTATCATAATACAACATGCTTTTATAAGCTCGTGAACTATCTGGCGCAACGTTAAAAATTTCGCGGTAAGGAAATTGTCCATGCACACGAAACAACGGGCAGAATGTTCCGAATTGATACCATCTTGTATTTTGTTCACGCCATTCAACTAAATTTTCACCTTGCGGATTTTGATAACGTTGTTCTGTTGCAAATCCGCCGATATCCATCGTCCAATATGGAACACCCGACAAAGAAAAATTGATGCCTGCAGCAATCTGGTCTTTCATGTTTGCCCACGTTGCAGATATATCGCCGCTCCAAACTGCAGCGGCATAATGTTGTGAACCTGCAAATGCAGAACGCGTTAAAATAAAAACACGTTTGTTGGGATTGGTTGCACGCTGACCTTCATAAATTCCTTTCGCATTTTCCATTGGATATGCATTCAAATATTCAGCAGCCGGACCAAGAGCCAACGGCTGCATTAATTCTTTTCGAGTTTGCGGAGAAACATTGGAAAGTATATCCGGCTCGCTTGCATCCATCCACCACGCATCAACTCCTTGCTTATACAATTTATCATTTATCAAATCCCAAAAACCTTTGCGTGCATCTGCATTAAATGCATCATAAAAAGTAGAAACATAACCTTGTGCAATCCAGTCACGCTGGCTGTCTGCAACATTTCTCGTGTACAACCAACCGTGTTTTTTAAATTCATTGTATGCAGGAATGCCTTCATAAAATTTGGGCCACACAGAAATCATAAAATGCGCATGATATTGATTGTGCAAAACATTAATCATGCTATCAGGATTTGGAAAACGTGTTTCATCAAATTCCTGGCTGCCCCATTCCGGTTGCCGCCAATAATTCCAGTCAAGTACAATATTGTCGATAGGAATTTTTCTTTTCCTGAATTCAGCCATCGTGTTTAAAATTTCATCTTGTGTTTTATAACGTTCACGGCTTTGCCAAAAACCCATCACCCATTGCGGCGCAACAGTTGCTTTACCCGTTAATGTGCGATAACCTGCAATCACATCATCTGCATCATTACCATAAATAAAATAATAATCGAGTTGCTTGCCTGCTTCAGATGAAAAACTATAATCATTTATTTGTGATGACGGAACCGGCGTTAAACATTTCGCAGATAAATAAGATTCGCCGCCATCAGGAATCCATTCCATTTTGATGGCGTATTTTTCTCCGGCTTCAAAATTTACATGCACAACAGTGTTGCCAGGATTCCAGGCTTGTCTCCATTTGTCAACTATTAAATTTCCAGCAATCCAAACTTTAAAATAACCAGCAGAAGAAACCCGGAATGTATGGTCGCCGGTTATATCAGAAGCAATTGAACCTTCCCAAACAATTTTGCCATTTGCAACATTAAAATTTGATGGCAACTTTTGTTTTGTATCATTTAAGTAAGGATAATTAATATCAGATTCTGCTTTAATAAAATCAGGCTTTGTCGAATCGTTTTTATTATTGAAATAAGATGCAGTTAGAAATCCATACTCACCATCTTTTGAATATAATTTTAAAGACGATAATGGTTGAAACGGACGAATGTCACCAAATGTTGTAAGCGAATAATTATCCCAAAGTATTCCATAATTTTTGCTTGATACAAGTAAGGGAATTGCAACCTCCGTATTGTTTTGCCAAAGAAATTCCTGGTTATTTCGATAGTTTACAATACCATCCTGGTGCTGACCTAATCCATACAATGCATCATCATTTGTTGTAGTAAATGTTTGCTGAATATTGAATGATTGCTCACCTTCAAACACAGCAGGCGTAAGGCTTCTTCCGTCTTCCTGCAAAATTGATTTTCCATTTAAATCATAAAAAGAAACTGCGCCGGTTTGTTTGTTAATGGACGCAATGATTGCATTTGTTTTTAGTTGAATAGAATCATTCAAATCATTAACTGTAAAATTTATTTTTCGTGATGGTTGATTAAGAATAATCAAACTTTTATTTTGGAAACTATCCGTTGCACTTGCAATAACACGAATAATTCTATCATTATAAACCTGCAACTTTACTGCATGCACATTGCCAGATAAATTTTGATTTGGATAAATAATAACGCCATCATCAACCTTAGTAAATTTCTGCGCTGAAATATTTTCAGCAACAAACATCAGCATCAAAAACAAAATATAATTAGTACACTTTAACATGAGGAAGATTTAATAAATAAGAATGCTTAAAAGTAAGTAGTTCATCAAACCCAAAATTATCTAATACCTATACTTTTTTGCTGAGCCGGGAAGAATAAAAACCAATCTATATTTGCAACCGCTCAGCTATCAACTATGAGCGATGAACTATTAACTATTATCAATGAACGATTGTTATATAATTGATGCGGTGCGCACACCGGTTGGAAAATATGGAGGAAGATTAAGTTCGATTCGTCCGGATGATTTGTTAGCGCATGTGATAACTGCATTGTTGAATCGCAATCCTGTTGATGTAAAAGAAATTGAAGATGTGATTGCCGGCGATGCAAACCAGGCAGGCGAAGACAACCGTAATGTTGCAAGAATGGCTGCATTAATTGCCGGCTTGCCGGTTACAGTTGCAGGTTGTACAGTAAATCGTTTATGTGCAAGCGGGCTTGATTCCATCATGCATGCAGCACGTGCAATTATGTGTGGCGAAGGCATGTTATATATTGCCGGTGGTGTTGAAAGTATGACGAGAGCGCCGTTTGTTATGTTGAAAAGTGAAGGTGCATTCAACCGCAAACCTGAAATGGTTGATTCAACAATAGGATGGCGTTTTACCAACAAAGCATTAGCACAAATGTATTATCCATATTCAATGGGTGAAACGGCAGAGAACGTTGCAAAGCAATTTAATATTAGTCGTGAACAACAGGATGAATTTGCATTGGCATCACAACAAAAATATTTTGCTGCGTTGAAAGAAAATAAATGGGAAGATGAAATTGTTGCCGTTGAAATGATTCACGACAGGTTAATCACATGGTTTTCGCAGGATGAACATCCCCGGCAAACTTCACTCGAAAAGTTAGCAGCTTTAAAACCAGCATTTGCAAAAGATGGGAGTGTTACCGCAGGAAATTCTTCCGGTATAAATGATGGTGCAGCTGCATTATTATTGGCAAGTGAAGAAGCTGTAAAAATTTTCAACTTAACACCGCTTGCAAAAATTAAAAGTATGGCGGTTGCCGGCGTTGAGCCTGCAATTATGGGAATTGGTCCTGTGCCTGCCACACAAAAAGCATTAATAAGAGCAAACTTAAATGTTGCAGATTTAGATTTGATTGAATTGAATGAAGCATTCGCGGCGCAATCTCTGGCATGCATTAATGAACTTGAACTTGATAAAAGTATAATCAATGTAAATGGCGGCTCTATTGCTATTGGTCATCCGCTTGGCTGCAGCGGCTCAAGAATTTCTGCAACGCTTTTACATGAAATGAAAAGACGAAATTCAAAATATGGATTAGTAACTATGTGTGTAGGAGTGGGGCAGGGCGCTGCGATTATTTATGAATGTTTGTAAATTACTAATCCAATTAAAAATAAAAAGCCTCTCAAAAGCTGAGAGGCCTTCTTTATAATCTACAAATCTTTTAATCCGACAAATCCTCGTTCAGACTTATTTCACTTCTTCAAACTCAGCATCGGTTACATTTTCACCTTGCTGATTAGGTTGAGCACCGCCACCATTATCATTTGGCTGTTGTCCATCATCTTGCGCTGCACTGCCAGCCTGTTGAGCTTTATAAATCTCTTCACTCGCTGCTGTCCATGCCTGGTTCATTTCATTCATGGCAGTATCAACAGCGTTTACATCCTGGCTCTTGTGTGCTTCTTTTAATTTATTCAAAGCCGCTTCAATCGGTGCTTTTTTATCAGCAGGAACTTTATCGCCAAACTCTTTAAATTGCTTTTCAGTCTGGAAGATTAAGCTATCTGCCTGGTTCAGCTTATCAATTTTTTCACGTGCTGCTTTATCTTCTGATTCATGTGCTTTCGCATCATTCTTCATCTTTTCAATTTCTTCTTTGCTTAAACCACTACCCGCCTCAATACGAATCTTTTGTTCTTTGCCAGTGCCTTTATCTTTTGCACTCACATGAATTAAACCATTCGCATCAATATCAAACGTTACTTCAATTTGAGGAACACCGCGTGGTGCTGGTGGAATACCATCGAGGTTAAACACACCTAAACTCTTATTATCTTTCGCCAAACTTCTTTCACCTTGTAAAATGTGTATTTGCACACCAGGTTGATTATCGCTGGCTGTTGAAAACACTTCTGTTTTCTTTGTTGGAATAGTGGTGTTTGCTGTGATCATTGGTGTTAACACACCGCCTAAAGTTTCGATACCTAAAGTCAATGGAGTCACATCCAACAACAAAACATCTTTTACTTCACCGGTTAAAACCGCACCCTGGATAGCTGCACCAACCGCAACCACTTCATCAGGATTTACACCTTTATGTGGTTTTTTACCGAAGAACTTTTCAACTATTTCCTGCACTTTCGGAATACGTGTAGAACCACCCACCAAAATCACTTCATCAATTTGTGAAGTTGAATAACCTGCATCTTTTAATGCTGCTTCACAAGGTTTCAAACATCTTGCAAAAAGATTATCTGCAAGCTGTTCAAATTTTGCACGTGTTAATTTTATAACTAAGTGTTTTGGAACACCATCAACCGCTGTGATATAAGGAAGATTAATTTCTGTTTCTGATGAAGATGATAATTCAACTTTTGCTTTTTCAGCAGCATCTTTCAAACGTTGTAAAGCCATCGGGTCTTTACGCAAATCAATTGCTTCCTGTTTTTTGAACTCATCAGCCAGCCAATCCATGATAACTTTATCAAAGTCATCACCACCTAAGTGTGTATCACCATTGGTTGATTTTACTTCGAATACACCATCACCTAATTCAAGCACTGATATATCGAACGTACCACCGCCAAGGTCAAACACAGCAATTTTTTGGTCAGCATGTTTTTTATCCAAGCCATAAGCAAGAGCGGCTGCTGTTGGCTCATTCACAATTCTGCGAACATTCAAACCTGCAATTTCACCAGCTTCTTTTGTAGCTTGTCTTTGTGCATCGTTAAAATAAGCAGGAACTGTAATCACCGCTTCGTTCACTTCCTGACCCAAATAATCTTCTGCAGTTTTT
>JBEHXR010000025.1:0-19804 GCA_048498595.1 Bacteroidota bacterium | reverse complement strand
ATATCTTCAGGCATATCAATGTAAACAATATTATTTTCTATTTCCAAAGCAGAAAAAGTTGCGCTTACCAAATCATTAAATGTTCTTGCTTTTCCTGTTCCTAAATTATAAATGCCTGAAAATAATTCGTTGTTTTCTGTCGATTGTTCATCCTGTATGATTGACTGATTCATCATCCAGGAAATAACTTTCACTACATCCATTACATAAATAAAATCGCGAAGCTGTTCGCCATCTTTAAATTCCTCTTTATGACTTTTGAAAAGTTTTACTTCGCCATTATTTTTTATTTGATTGAATGAGTGAAATATCACACTCGCCATTCTGCGTTTATGATATTCATTCGGTCCGTAAACATTAAAAAACTTTAAGCCTGCCCAAAACGGTGGCGCGTTTAATTGCTTTATCGCCCATTGGTCAAATTCGTTTTTACTAACACCGTAAGGATTTAATGGTTTTAAATCATCAATCAATTTATCATCATCACTATAACCCAATTCTCCTGCGCCGTATGTTGCAGCAGAAGATGCATAAATCAGCGGAATGTTATTAGCGGTGCAATAATTCCAAACATCCTGTGAGTATTCAAAATTTAATTCGCGGTGAATTTTATAATCAAACTCTGTTGTATCTGTTCTTGCACCCAAATGAATTACATAATCAATTTTTATTTTCTTGCTTTCATCCAACCATTCCAACAACATTTCACGGTCAACGAGGTATTTATATTTTTTGTGTTTCCAGTTTTTTTCTTTTTCTGGTTGTGTGAATTTATCAACCAAAATCAAATTCTCATAACCATTTTCATTTAAATAACCTACCATGCAACTGCCGATAAAACCGGCGGCACCTGTAACAATAATATTTGCATTTTTATCTAACATCAAATTAATTTTTGTTAGCTAATTTTTTTTCTATGGATGTATCGTACGAATATTTCCATTCTTTAATATCGCTCCAATCTTCTTTATTTATGCTGATGTTTCCGTTTGTAACTTTTCCCAAAACACAAATATCAATTCCTGATGATGCTGCTTTATTTTTTAATGATGCAAGCTTATCGTTTGTGCAACTTACTAAAATTCTGCTTTGCGCTTCACCAAACCAAAATGCATCATTTCTTGTATCCACTTCAACATTAACATCAAAACCAAGATTATTGTTGAATGCACTTTCAAATAGTGCAACAATTAAACCACCTTCACTTAAATCATGAGCGCTTACAATTAATTTTTCTTTTATTACCGATGCCAGAAATTTTTGCGCTGCATATTCTTCATCAATATCAAATGCCGGTGCAGAAGAAAATTCAGCACCTTTTATTTTGTGTAGATATTCGCTGCTGCCAATATCATTTTTTTGTGTGCCGATAAGAATAATTACATCGCCTGCATTTTTAAAATCAAGTGTCATGCGATTATTAAAATCATCGAGTATACCCACCATTCCAATTGTTGGCGTTGGGTAAACCGGTCCATCAGGATTTTGATTATAAAAGCTTACGTTGCCACCGGTAACAGGTGTATTAAATTTTTTGCATGCTTCACCCATTCCTTCAACTGCTTTTACAAACTGGTAATACACTTCAGGATTATAAGGATTACCAAAATTCAAACAGTTGGTTACACCAATCGGCTCACCACCACTGCAAACAATATTGCGTGCTGCTTCGGCAACGGCAATCATCGCGCCTTTGTGCGGGTCAGCATACACATAGCGACCATTACAATCAACAGTTACAGCAAGCGCTTTGCCTGTTCCTTTTGCCAAAACAATGGCTGCATCACTTGGTGCATTGGTGCTTGCATTTGCAGTGCCGACAGTGCTATCATACTGAACAGAAATCCATCGTTTGTTTGCAATGTTTGGCAATGCAATTAATTGCTTTGCGACCTGCTGCAAATCTTTCGCTTCAATATCTTTTACATCATCAATATTAAATGCTTCAACATTTTTTAAGTACGCAGGTTTTGTATATTCTCTTGTGTATTGAGGCGCACCACCACCCAACACTAAATCATGCGCAGGAAGTTCTGCTTCTAAATTTCCATGCAAATAAAATTTCAGCAAACCGTCATCTGTTACTTCACCAATATTGGTGCAAGGCAAATCCCATTTATCAAACACCTTAATTATTTCATCTTCTCTTCCTTTTTCTGCAACGAGTAACATGCGTTCCTGGCTTTCGCTCAACAATAATTCCCATGCCTGCATATTTTGTTGACGTGTTGGAACTTTATCCAAATCAATACGCATACCAACACCACCTTTCGCACTCATTTCGCTGGTTGAACAAATGATACCTGCCGCACCCATGTCCTGCATGCCAACTACAGCACCGGTTTCAATTACTTCTAAACATGCTTCTAATAATTTTTTTTCCTGGAAGGGATCACCAACCTGCACAGCAGGTAAATCTTCAGCGCTTTCTTCGGTAATATTTGCTGATGCGAATGATGCGCCGCCAATGCCATCTTTACCCGTTGCACTTCCCACAAAAAAAACAGGATTGCCAACACCTTTTGCAGTTGCGCTAATTGTTTTATCTGTCTTCACAATTCCCACACTCATTGCATTCACCAGCGGATTGGTTGCATAACAATCTTCAAAATAAGTTTCACCAGCAACCGTTGGAATACCAAAACAATTTCCGTAATGACCAATACCATGCACAATGCCTGCAAGCAAACGTTGTGTTTTTTTATCGTTGATGTTTCCAAAACGCAAACTGTTTAACGAAGCAATTGGTCTTGCACCCATTGTAAAAATATCGCGTTGAATTCCGCCAACACCTGTCGCAGCGCCCTGAAACGGTTCAATCGCAGAAGGATGATTATGACTTTCAATTTTAAATACAACACCCCAACCATTTCCTAAATCCATTAAGCCTGCATTTTCTTCACCTGCCTCAACTAACATCCTGCCGCCACTTCTTGGTAATGTTTTTAACCATTTAATAGAATTTTTATAACTGCAATGCTCACTCCACATGCCGCTAAATGCACATAACTCTGTGAAGTTGGGTGTACGACCAAGTTTTTCTTTTATCAACTCAAACTCTTCTTTAGTAAGTCTTAGTTCTTCGGCTATTTTTGAAGTTATTTCCATTCAACTATTGTAGATGTTGTGCCGCAAAAGTATGATTTTAAGCCCCAACACTAAACCAGTTTTTACATACACATCGTTTAAATAAGATTTTATTGAATGGCATGGTTTTATAATATTATATCAAAAAGAAAAATGAAAAGGAATTTTTTAAAACCGATATTAAAACCTGCTGTAGTAATCGTTTTAGTATCTATGGCGTTTTCCTCCTGCTCTGTAACTTATAGAGAACGAAGAAGAAGACCGCCACCACCGCCACAAGAAAAAGTTATTATAAGACCTTAGAAAATTTTGATGAAACAAAGAGAGCCTGTATTTGGGCTCTTTTTTAATCTTCATCTTTTGATTCCCATAATTCAATTTTACTGATTGCGATTAACCGTAAATAAAAATTTTACAGCTTATTCAACTTTGCTTGTAAATTTTCTTTTACTGATTTAAACCATTCATCTTTCAAAATACTGAGTACAATTGAATCTCTTCGTCCACCTTCTGCCGTTGGCATGTGGCTGCGAAGAATACCATCAACTTTACAACCAATGGATTTCATTGCAGCAATACTTCTTTCATTTCTTGCATCGGCGCGCAGTTCAAATCTTTCTAAACCTAAATTTTCAAATGCAAATTGTAACAGCAAAAACTTACAGTGCTTATTTAATCGTGTACCATGAAACTTTTTTCCGTACCACGTGTAGCCTAACTGAATTGTTTTGTAAGGAAGATTAATGTCGTAAAAACGTGTGCTTCCCGCATATTCATTAAACTTTTTATCAAAGACTATAAATGGAAATTCTTTACCCGCTTTTTTTTCTCTGAAAGCAATGTCAAGATAATTTTTCAAGCCTTCTTCGCCTTCAGGTCTTACTAACGAATAAAACCAAAGACCTTTTTCATTTAAAGCGAATGGCAATAAATTTTCATAATCACTTTCTTCAAGCGGGCGTAATAAAACGCGGTCATCTTCTAATGTTACAGTTGGAAATTGTTCTGGAGTTTCATTCATATTTTCGTGGAATTAGATGTAAAGAAAAAGAATTTTTTTATGTGTGGAATTGTTGGATATATCGGTTGGAGAGAAGCTTTTCCTGTTGTAATAAAAGGATTGAAGCGATTAGAGTATCGTGGATATGATAGCGCAGGTATTGCATTGCTTGATGGCGGGTTAAAAGTTTATAAGAAGAAAGGCAAGGTTGCAGACCTGGAAGAAACATTAATTGGTAAAGATTTGCATGGCAATATTGGTATTGGTCATACAAGGTGGGCAACACATGGTGAGCCAAGCGATAGAAATGCGCATCCGCATAAAAGTAACAGGGGAAATATTGCAATGATTCATAACGGCATCATTGAAAATTATGTGCAGATAAAAAATGAATTGATTAAAAAAGGTTACACATTCAGCAGCGATACCGATACGGAAGTGCTTTTAAATTTTATTGCAGACATCAAACAAAATAATGAAAGCACACTGGAAGAAGCAGTGCGTGTTGCATTAAAAAGAATTGTGGGTGCCTATTGTATTTTATTAGTTGATAAAGATGATCCGCATACAATTATTGCTGCAAGAAAAGGAAGCCCGCTGGTAATTGGTATTGGAAAAAATGAACATTTTTTAGCCAGCGATGCATCACCCATCATCGAATACACTAAAGAAGTTGTGTATGTAAACGATTATGAGATTGCGATTGTAAAAGCAGATGAACTTACTTTAAAAAATCTGGGCAACGAAAAACAAACACCATTTATAACAAAGCTTGATATGGAATTAGCAGCTATTGAAAAAGGCGGCTATGAACATTTTATGCTTAAGGAAATTTTTGAGCAACCGCAAACGATTTATGATTGTTTGCGCGGAAGACTTGATGCTGAAAAAGGAACAATTACAATGAGTGGCATTCAGCAATATGCCGAACAAATAATGAATGCGCCGCGTATAATTATGGTTGCATGCGGAACAAGCTGGCATGCAGGTTTGGTAGCTGAATATATTTTTGAAGAGCTGTGCAGAATTCCGGTTGAGGTTGAATATGCTTCTGAGTTTCGTTACAGAAATCCTGTTATAAATAAAGGTGATGTTATTATTGCTATTTCGCAAAGTGGTGAAACTGCAGATACATTAGTTGCAATAGAAAATGCGAAAGAACAAGGCGCAATTATTTTAGGCGTGCTGAATGTGGTTGGTTCTTCTATTGCAAGAAAATCGCATGCTGGTGCATACACGCATGCCGGACCTGAAATTGGTGTGGCAAGTACAAAAGCATTTACGGCACAACTTGCAGTGCTTACAATGATTGCTTTAAAAATTGCGCATCAAAAAAAATCAATCGATGACGAACGATATTTTTCTTTATGTAAAGAATTAATAGATATTCCCGATAAAGTTGCAACGGTTTTAAATCAGCATGAAAATATAAAAGCGCTTGCTGAAAAATATAAAGACGCAAACGATTTCCTTTATCTCGGTCGCGGATATAATTTTCCCATTGCACTCGAAGGCGCATTAAAGCTGAAAGAAATTTCATACATACATGCAGAAGGTTATGCAGCTGCAGAAATGAAGCACGGACCAATTGCTTTGGTTGATGAAAATCTTCCTGTTGTTTTTGTAGCAACAAAAGATTCGTATCATCACAAGATCATCAGCAATATGCAGGAAATAAAAGCGCGTAAGGGAAAAGTAATTTCCATTATAACAGAGGGTGATGAAGTTTCTCCAACACTTTCCGACGATGTGATTATTGTACCGCCCGCAGATGAAATTGTTGCGCCAATGCTTAGTGTTATTCCATTACAGTTACTCGCTTATTACATTGGTGTTGCAAAAGGTTATGATGTAGATAAACCGCGCAATCTTGCAAAAAGCGTTACAGTAGAATAATCAATAATTAGCGTAAAAGAAATGTTTACAGAACAATCACGCTGTTGTTTCCGCCGAACATATTTGGTTGTTGTTTGTCAGCTTCGGGTTCATCCAGCCAAATGGTTTCATTCACCAAATATTTAAACTGATGCTCGGTATTTTTTGGTAGCTGTATATCGCAACTAAAACTTCCGTCTTTTTTCTTTTTCATTACAACTGCATTTTGCCAATCATTATTCAAGCCCAGCACTTCTGCAGTTTCAGCGTTTTCAAAGTTCACTACAAACTTCACTTTACAATAGTCCTTAGTTTTAAAATAAGTTTTTTGTACCATAACAATGTTTTAATAGGTTAATTGCAAAGAACGAAAAACGTAACCCTTTAATTGCATGTAATTATTAACAGGCGTTGATAACGCACATAAAACTTTAACTGAAAAAATTTTGAATTATGCCAGTTGTGTCAGTTTGGAAAGCATGGTGTTTTTATCAATCATTCCCGGATGGCGCCAAAGCAATTGCCCATTTTTAAAAACCATAAATGTTGGTACTGCACTCACATTATACGATTGTGCAAGATGCCCTTGCTTATCAATATTTACTTTTACAATACGCGCTTTACCCTGCGTAGCTTTGGCAACTTCTTTTACAACAGGTTCCATTGCTTTGCATGGTCCGCACCAGTCTGCATAAAAATCTACGAGTACCGGTTTTTCAGATTGTATCAGTTCGGCAAAAGATTCCATAAAATTTATTTATGTTGTTGCAATAATTATGCGCATGATTACCACTGGTAAAAAAGTCAGTTCTTTTTATTGCTGTGGTACTATCTTGTCTTTATTTAAAACTTGTGTATGAAATTATTTCTTGTTTTTACATCTTTATTCCTGGTTTTTTCTGGCACGAATAACAGCGAAGAAGTATTGCAAAAAATGTATCAGCAATACGCTGGTAAATGGATGCACAATTTTACGTTTGATCAAACGACTGGTGTTTACCGTAATGATAGTTTGATAAGAACTTCTGTTTGGCACGAGGCAATTGTATATCCTGATAAATTTCGAATTGATTTTGGTGATACAAAAGATGGTAATGCTGCAATTTTTACAACTGATTCTGTTTATAGTTTTCATAGCGGTAAACTCGTTCGCACTTCGCCAAATGAAGATGATCTGACTTTTATTTTGGGCGGAATGTATTACTATCCTTTTGATACAGTTAAAGCAATGCTTACCCGGCAGAAATATGATTTGAATAAATTTTGTGAAACAACATTAGATGGAAAACCGGCTTATGTAATTGGTGCAAATGATACAACTGAAAAAGTAAATCAATTATGGATTGATAAAGAAAATTTAGTTGCGGTAAAGTTTATCAATTATAATCATGGCGAAAAAGAAGAAGGTATTTTCAGCAATCATAAACAATTTGGCAGCGGATGGAGCGAAACCAAATGTGTTTTTTATATCGATGGAAAATTAATTCAGACAGAAGATTATTTTAATTGTAAAGCAGATACAGAAATTGATTTAAAAATTTTCGATCCACACAACTTTACCTATAATAATTGATAACAGTTTACAGCATTTTAATTTTTATATTTCTGAAACAGATATAGGTGTCATCAATATTACTGTGCGCAGATTGCAATGCAATATGTCCTTTTTTTGAAGCAGCATAACCTGCATCATCTTTCCATTTTCCTTCAGCTTTTTGTTTTTTCCAGGCATCACTCCATAAATCATATTCAACAACTTTCTTTCCATTCAGCCAATGTTCAACATGTCCTTTGTTTACAATAATAACAGTGTGATTCCATTCGCCCGGTGTATTGGCCGCTTTAATTGATGGTGGTTGCATTGCGTAATTCGCACCGGTTTTTTGCCATTCTTCAATGTGCTCAGGAAAGCCATCATCATCTATTAACTGATATTCCGGCCCGCTTTCATAGGCAGCATCATAATTTTCTGTTACGAGATACATAATGCCACTATTTCCTTTTGAAGAAATTTTCCAGTCAATAGATAATTCAAAATTTTGAAACTCATCAGCCGTTATCAAATCTGCAGATGCATTGTCTTCTGTTTTTTTACTGCATAGGGTTCCATCATTTACTTGCCATGAACCAGGTTGATTTTTAAATGTGCGCCAATTGTTGAGCGTTTTTCCATCAAACAATAATTTCCAGCCTTGCTTTTTTTCTGTTTGGGTGAGCGCATTGTTGCCGCTTGTATCTTTTAAATTATAAAAATTTGCAGTTGCATTTTTTGTAATAAGTAAAACTGATACAACCGCAATAAAAAAAATCACTCGCATAAAATTTTTTTTGAATTAATAATTGCTTTAGCTGTAATGCTACAAAATTTAAACAGAATTATACTTATATTTTATCATCAATTTTTAAAAATAATTTTTATTATTTGTGTTTAAGACTTTATTTTTATTTATTAACCATGATAGCAATTGAAATTTGCTGCTGTTGGTTTTTTATATTAGATATTACTCCGAATAATCGACTACTTAACCGTGATTAAAGACACAGATTCAAAAAGTATTATCCTGTATGCAGAGGATGATGAGGATGACCAGCAATTGGTGAAAGAACATCTTTTAAATTATTCCTCCGAAATAGAAATTGTTATTCAAAATAATGGCGTTGATGCTGTAACTTATCTTAATAATCTGGCAGATTCAGAGCCTGCTCCCTGCCTTATAATTTTAGATATTAATATGCCTAAGATGAATGGCATTGAAGCATTAAAATTGATAAGAAAAAATAAACGGTTTGCAGAAATACCGGCAATATTGTTTACTACTTCATCGCAAATGCTGGATAAAAATTTTGCCAGGCAATACAAAGCCGGATTTATTACAAAGCCAATTGATTCAAACCAAATGAGGAAGATTGCGGAAACGTTTATTGAACACTGCGACGGAAAATAGGCGTTGCTATTTTCATGAATTGATGCGTATTAAACAAAAAAACGAATAAAGAAATTTACAGTTAATTTGCAGCCATAGAATTGTCAATTCAGAAAATCAACTGCATGGTGCCAAAATATAAACGCGTTGTTTTAAAACTTTCCGGCGAATCTTTAATGGGTAACAGTGACGACGGATTTGAGCCTTTCAATCCGTTAGTGATTGAACAATATGCCAATGATATTAAAAACATTACTGAAATAGGTGTGCAGGTTGCGCTTGTAATTGGTGGCGGCAATATTTACAGGGGCGCAAATGAAATTGAAACCGGTATTGAACGTGCGCATGGAGATTATATGGGCATGCTTGCAACATCAATAAACGGAATGGCAATGCAGGCGATGCTTGAACGAATTGGTGTTGATACGCGTTTGTTGAGTGCAATTAAAATGGAGCAAATTGCAGAACCATATATTCGCAGAAGAGCGATCAGGCATTTAGAAAAAGGACGCGTTGTGATCTTTGCTGCTGGTACCGGCAATCCATATTTTACTACAGATACAGCCGGTTCGTTGCGCGCATTAGAAATAAAAGCAGATGTAATTTTAAAAGGTACACGTGTTGATGGAATTTATACTGCCGATCCCGAAAAAGACCTTACGGCACTTAAATATGAAACCATTACTTACCAGGAATGTATTCTTAAAAACTTAAAGGTGATGGATATGACAGCCTTCACACTTTGCATGGAAAATAATTTGCCGATCATTGTTTTTGATATGAACAAAACAGGCAATCTTTTAAAAGTGGTGGAAGGATTGAATGTAGGTACATTGGTTAATTAAGCCTTTCCATAATTGCAGAAAATTTAATGCATAAGAATATTGCTGATATAAGAAAAGATTACAGCCTTCATTCTTTGAATGAAAATGAAGCTGCATCAAATCCGCTTGAGCAATTTTCAAAATGGTGGAATGATGCGGTTAAAAGCGAAATTTTAGAAGTAAATGCCATGACGCTTGCTACATCAACAAAAAATGGAAAACCATCTGCAAGAATAGTTTTACTTAAAGGTTTTGATGAGCGCGGTTTTGTTTTTTTTACAAATTATGATAGTAAGAAAGGAGAGACGCTTGCTGGAAATCCATATGCAGCATTAATTTTTTTCTGGAAGGAAATTGAACGGCAAATAAGAATTGAAGGAACTGTTGAAAAAGTTTCTGCTGAAGAAAGTGATGCCTATTTTTTTTCAAGACCTGAAGGCAGCCGCATAGGCGCATGGGCATCACCGCAAAGTAAAATAATTAAAAACAGAAGTGTGCTTGATGATAATGTTGAGAAATATAAAACTGAATTTAAAAACAGCATTCCCCGGCCGCCGCATTGGGGTGGCTACCGGGTAATGCCTGAATTAATGGAATTTTGGCAAGGTCGTTCTAACCGTTTGCACGATCGCTTACAATATACCAAAACTGCCAGCGGGAGTTGGAAGGTTGATAGGCTCGCTCCTTAGCTTCGCACAAAAACATAAGCAGCGTTTATTCTGATTTTTCAGTTTTTGCTTTTTTGTTTTTGCCCTGTTTTGCAGGTCGGCTTTTCCCAAATGAACCTTTGAAAATTTTTCCTTTCTTGGTTTTTTTATCTCCTCTTCCCATAAATAAATTTAATAAATATTTTGTTTAATTCAAAGGCTGGCTGCTACTACAGCCCGCCTTTGGCAATCGTAGCATTATAATTTAGCTGCGAGTTCTTTGCCCGCTTTAAAGCGTGCAACTTTTTTCGCTTTAATCTTAATAGTTGCTCCGGTTTGCGGATTTCTTCCGGTGCGGGCATTACGTTTAGAAACAGAAAAAGTACCAAAGCCAACGAGTGTAACTTTATCACCTGACTTTAATGTTTTAGTAACTGCTTCGATAAAAGAATTTAAAGCAGCATTAGCTTGTGTTTTACTAATGCCCGAATCATCTGAAATTTTAGTAACCAGTTCAGCTTTGTTCATGATAAAATAATTTAAGATTAATTAGTAGGCGGCAAATGTATTTTGTTTTTGCACTTTTCAAAATAAAATTTATAAACGCAGATGAACTATAACTGTACCAATTGATCTTAAACAAAACATCAAAAAAGAAAATACAAACTAATTAACAACTGTTTGATAACTTTTTTTATTCTGTTTCGTTTCAATCTAACAAAATAATACAATGCAAAAATTTGTGTTTGTACTTCTTCTAATAACAACAGCAATTGTTACACATGCACAGGCACCTTATAACCGTGCACTTGGTTTAAAATTTCCCGGCGGTTTTTCTATCACGTATAAAAAATTTGTAAGCGACACAAGAAATCTTGAAGGTGAAGTTACCATTTGGAACAAAGGTTTTCGTGCTGCCGGCTTATACGAATTTAATTTTTATACTTTTGACCAGGTGCCGGAGTTATCATGGTTTGTTGGTCCTGGTGCGCATCTTGGTTTTTGGAAATCTGAATTTAAAAATACTTATGGTTCGCAGGTTGATTTAGGTATTGATGGCATTATTGGTCTTGACTATAAAATCAAGAATGCACCCATCGATGTTAGTGCTGATTGGCAACCTGCTGTTACATTAATTGGTTCTGCAGGCTTTACACCTGTGTTTGGCGGACTTGCAATAAGATATACTTTTTAATTTTGAAAATAAAATCAGCACATGAAAAAGCTACTCATCGTTATTAGTCTTATAACAGTTACTGTTTGCTCACATGCACAAAAAATGGCAATGGGCTCAACTTATAAAACTGCCATCGGTGTAAAATTTTATCCGGGTTCTATTTCAGTAAAATCTTTTACAAAAGATAATGTATCGCTGGAAGGACTTGCCTATTTCTGGAACTACGGTATGCGCTTTACCGGTTTGTATGAAATTAATGGCGATATAACAGGTGCTGAAGGATTGAAATGGTACGTTGGTCCCGGTGCGCATGTCGGTTTTTGGAATGATCACTGGAAAAATGCTTACCCTGCGCGGGATGGCGGCGTAATGCTTGGTATTGATGGTGTGCTTGGTTTAGATTATAAAATACAAGGAGCGCCTCTAGATGTAAGTCTCGACTGGCAACCTTCCTTTAATTTTATTGGCTACAACTACTTTGAAGGTGGTTGGGGCGGATTGGGAATTAGATATGCATTCTAAACTTAAGTGAATAATTATTCATTTAAGCTCGCAATAACTGAAGCGCTCCCTGCCAACACGGCTTTTAATGTTGTTTTAAATCTGAAAACTTCATGCAAAAGCTGATAATTTATTTATACTTCTTGAAGGCGTTTTACGCCAAAATATTTTTCGCCCTGTTGTCGTTTACTCATTGATGCTTATCAAACGGTTTTATCTGTGAAAAAATAATTTAATAAGTATCACAGTGAACTGCATACAATTTCAATAACCTCTCATCCCGGCGATCTTACATAAGCATTTTTGCCTCTTGCCAAGTTTTTCTACATGCGCATTGCCGATTCTTAAAATTGTGTTACATTCATAGTGTTTCTAATTCGTACTAACTTCTATTTATACATCAAAACTTAATTCAAAACTCAAAAGCAATCTTTATGAAAAAGTATCTACTATTTATTGGTGTGCTTATTATCGGTACACAAGCATTTGCACAAAATTCTTTAAGGCAAATCATTACGGGTCCTAATGGAATTTCGAAACACTTTATAAAGCTTGAACAAGCGCAACAGATAAGTTTTAATCCTGCACAAGCTGCTAACTTATTCGGACTTGATCCAAAATCTAATCTTGAATTGGTTAATTCGTTTACAGATAATATTGGGCAAACGCACTATCGCTATTATCAAACTTACAAAGGCATACCAATTGAAAACACAATGTACATAGCGCATACTGCTAATTCGAAATTAACAGGCATGAGTGGCGTAGTGGTTTTAAAATTTGCTGCTGAAATGGAAAGCAGAAGTTTGGCTAAACCAATGAATGTGCAGAGTGCAATTAATGCCGCAATAAAAGTTGTTGGCGCAAAAAAATATGCATGGAACGATGAGACTATGTTAGCCAGATTGAAATACACGAATAAAAAATCAGATTACATGCCTGTCGCAAAATTGGTTTGGTACAACACGGGCGACCAGGTATCTGCTCCTGATTTACATCTTGCATACAAGGTTGATATTTATGCAACACAACCATTAAGCCGTGCATATTATTTTATAGACGCAACAACAGGTGATTTTTTAGGTAAGAAAGATGAGATTGAATACACTGATGCAACTGGAACAGCAAACACTCAATACAGCGGTTCTAAAACTATTCATAGCGATCTTAACGGCACTACTTATCGCTTATGGGATCTTTCAAGAGGTAATGGGGTAGTTACATTACATGGCGATAAAACAACCGGTCTTGATTATACAAGCACTTCAAAAAACTGGAACCTTACAGGGCAGTCGCAACATGCAATGGATGTTCATTACGGCGTAGAACAAACATATGATTATTATAAAACTACTTTTAATCGTAATAGTGTTGATAATAATGGTATTGCTTTAATCAGCTATGTTAACGATGGTGAACAGGATAATGCACACTGGGATGGAACGTCGATGAATTTTGGAATTCGTTCAGCAAACAGTAAAGGTGTTACCGGTATTGATGTTACCGGTCATGAATTAACGCACGGCGTAACTCAATATACCAGTAATTTAAATTATAGTTCAGAATCAGGAGCGATGAATGAAAGTATGAGTGACATTATGGGTAAGTCTGTTCAGTTCTTCGCCAAGCCTTCAGATATAGGCTGGAAATTAAGTAATGATATGGGCTGGATAATACGGGATATGGCTCATCCCAATGATTATAGTCAACCAGACACTTATTTTGGAACAGATTGGTATACCGGCACTGATGACAATGGTGGTGTTCACACAAACAGTGGTGTTGGTAATTATATGTTCTATCTTTTAGTAAACGGAGGCAGTGGTACCAATGATAACGGAGATGCTTATTCAGTTACAGGTATAGGTTTAGCAAAGGCGGATCAAATTATTTATAGAACAGAAACAGTTTATTTAACGCCTACCTCTAATTACAAAGATTGGAGAGATGCCTGTGTTGCTGCAGCTACTGATTTATATGGTACCAGTGTAATTGATGCCGTAAAAAATGCCTGGCACGCAGTTGGCGTAGGCGATTACTACTGCTTTTCTTATGGAGCTACAACCAGTCCTTACTTTTATATTAGTAAAGTCGCATTGGCTAACATGTCAAAAACGAGTGGAGATAATAACGGTTATGCGAATTTTACTTCATCAATTGCAACTGTAACAAAAGGTCAAATTTACCCGCTGACTTTAAAAGCTACTTATTACTCTACTGTTTATCCGGTATATTGGACTGTTTATGCCGATTATAATGAAGATGGTGATTTTGATGATGCAAATGAAAAAATAGCAACAGGACCATCCAATACTACCAGCGCTATTACAAAGTATATATCTATTCCATCCAATGCGATAACAGGTAAAACTATTATGCGCGTGCAAATGAGTTATAACGGAGGCGAAGGACCTTGCGGAGAACTTCAATATGGTGAAGTAGAAGATTATCTGCTAAATGTAAAAGCGCCAACAGCCTTCGCGTCTGCAACGGATGAATCGTCACTTAGTATTACTAAAAATAAAACAAGCATTATTGTGAGTCCTAATCCGCTTAATGGTACAAGTGCCACTGTAAATTATTCTTTGGCTGGTTCCGGGCAAACAACATTAAAAGTGGTTGATCTATATGGACGCTCTGTTCAATCAACTTCGTTAGGATTTAAGAGTCAGGGATCTTATACAATGCCACTGAGCTTTGTTAAAAAACTACCTGCAGGAACTTATGTCTTAATACTTGAACAAGATGGTAAAGAAATCAATCAAACAAAAATGGTGGTTGCTTCAGAATAAATAAGTTTAAATATCTTTTCATTTTTATCAGGAGGTTTTAATAAGCCTCCTGATTTTTTTTATTGACATCAACTCCATAAAAAAAGCAGCTTTCGGCTAAGCTGCTTTTTCAATCAAAATTTATTTTGAATTTTTAAATATCAATCTTCGCATACTTAGCATGTGTCTCAATAAAGCTTCGGCGTGGCGCAACTTCATCACCCATCAACATACTAAATACCTCATCTGCATTTGCTAAACTTTCAATTGTAACTTTTCTCAATGTTCTGCGCGCCGGGTCCATTGTTGTTTCCCATAATTGATCTGCATTCATTTCGCCCAAGCCTTTGTAACGCTGTACGTGCACGCCATCTTCTTTTCCGTTGCTTAATTTTTCAACTAATATTTTGCGCTGATCTTCATCAAAAGCATATTCCTGCTCTTTTCCTTTTTTTACAAGATACAATGGCGGTTGTGCGATATAAACATATCCTTGCTCAACCAGCTCTTTCATATACCTGAAAATAAAAGTTAGAATAAGCGTTGCAATGTGTGAACCGTCAACATCAGCATCGGTCATGATAATTAATTTATGATAACGCAACTTTGCAACATTGAGTGCTTTCGGGTCTTCAACAGTGCCAATAGTTACACCCATTGCAGTGAAAATGTTGCGTATTTCTTCATTCTCATAAATTTTATGCTCCATTGCCTTTTCAACATTCAAAATTTTACCGCGCAATGGAAGAATAGCCTGGTAACTTCTGTCGCGACCTTGCTTTGCAGTACCGCCTGCACTATCACCTTCTACTAAATACAATTCACATTTTTCAGGATCACGTTCACTGCAATCTGCAAGTTTGCCGGGTAAACCGCCGCCGCTTAAAACCGTTTTTCTTTGAACTAATTCACGTGCTTTTTTTGCTGCTACCCTTGCTTGTGCAGCAAGAATAACTTTACTGATTATGTTTTTCGCTTCTTTAGGATTTTCTTCTAAATAAGCTTCTAAAGCTCTTGATACCGTTGTTTGCACAACACCGCTTACTTCGCTGTTGCCAAGCTTTGTTTTTGTTTGCCCTTCAAACTGCGGTTCGGGAACTTTTACAGAAACAATGGCACTCATGCCTTCACGAAAATCATCACCTTCTACTTCAACTTTTGCTTTTTCGAA
Source organism: Bacteroidota bacterium (assembly GCA_048498595.1). Classification (GTDB taxonomy): domain Bacteria; phylum Bacteroidota; class Bacteroidia; order Chitinophagales; family Chitinophagaceae; genus Parafilimonas. The sequence continues at coordinate 3,827 of JBEHXR010000025.1, read as the reverse complement.
CAGGTTATATTTTTCACCGTAATTTTTAAACACTCTTGTTATAGCTGTTCTAAAGCCGGCAACGTGCGTACCGCCTTCAATTGTGTTTATATTGTTTACATAAGAAAAGATGTGCTCTTTAAAATCATCGTTATATGTTAGTGCTACATCAACAGCCACGTTGGTTGCTTCATCCACGCCTTCAACATATATTGTTTTTGGAATAAGCGGTGAGCGCTTACCGTTTCTATCAAGCATTTCAACAAACTCAACAATGCCACCTTCGCTGTAAAAATTTTTAGTATAATAATTTCCCTCTTCTGTTTTTTCGCGCAGATCTGAAAGCATTATACGAATGCGCTTGTTGAGATAACTTAATTCTCTCAGTCTTCCTTCAAGAATATCCCTGTTATATGTTGTGGTTTGAAAGATAGAACCATCGGGCCAAAAATGAATCAGCGTTCCTGTTTTATCAGTAACACCAGCTTCGCGAACTGCATATTCCGGAACGCCTTTATGATATTCCTGTTCGTAAATTTTTCCGTCGCGATGAACTACAGCAAGCAACTTGCTGCTTAATGCATTTACGCAGCTCACACCAACACCATGCAAACCACCGGAAACTTTATATGTGTTTTTATCAAACTTACCACCGGCGTGCAGCACCGTCATTACAACCTGCAATGCGCTTACATTTTCTTTTGAATGAATGCCTACAGGAATTCCGCGTCCATCATCCAAAACACTAACGCTGTTGTCTTCATGAATGGTTACCGAAATATTTTTACAATAACCTGCAAGCGCTTCGTCAATTGAATTATCAACTACTTCATAAACGAGATGATGCAACCCTTTTACGCTAACATCACCAATATACATTGCAGGACGCTTACGCACTGCTTCCAAGCCTTCTAAAACCTGAATACTATCTGCACCGTAATTACTTTTTTGCGGTGCAGAATTTTGTTGTTGTTCGTCCATAATTTATTGAGAAAAATTGCTTTGATTAAAGCTTAAAATAAGACGGCAAAGTTATCGAAAAGCAACCGTTCTGCGAAGAAAAAACGCGTTTATTTCGGCGTAATTACTATTAAAACTTATTAACAAATAAAGCAGGTAATATACAAAGTGAAGATTAGATGAAAATGTCATTGCTTAAATGCTTAAAAGCTTCCATTGCACCCATATATTCACAGGTTCTAGCACCCGCTTTGTTTGCATTTGCAATAATATTTTTCCAATTGTCAAAAGAAATTGCATTTAGATCTTCCTGCATTGTGCTTAGCTGGTAAAGAACAGCGCCAACAAATGCGTCGCCGGCGCCTGTTGTATCAACAGCATTTATGGGAATGCTTGGAATAATAACCGTTTCCTGGTTTATCCCCAGCATCGTTCCTTCTTTACCCAGTGTAATTGTGAAAACAGAATTGGTTTTATCATGCAGCATTTTTACTGCATCGTTTAATGTTGCAGCGCCTGTAATTAATAATGCTTCTTCATTACTTAGTTTAAAAAAATTGCAGCTCTTTAAAAAATTCCATGACTGATCTATAAATGTTTGAACATTATTTTTAAAAAGAAGATGCCTGTAGTTTGGATCGAAACTGATGAAGATATTTTTCTGCAAAGCACGCTGCAATAAACCCTGATAAGCAATCTGCAGCGGACCAGATAAAAATGCCGTGGCAGAACCAAAATGAATAATAGAAAATTCGTCTAGATTGATCGCTTCAATTTCTGTGCGACTTAACTGTCCATCTGCACCACGGTTAAAAACAAAATCGCGTTCACCATCATGCATTAAAGAAACAAAAGCAAACGTGGTAAAGAAATGTTCATCCTGCAACATCCATTTTGTTGATACACCAAAACTTTGCATCACTTCAATTAATTGTTTGCCGAAAGGATCGGTGCCCACTTTTGCAGCGAGCTCAACTTTACCACCCAGTGCAGCAATTGCAGCAGCTACATTCGTTGGCGCGCCGCCCGGCTTCTTTAAAAAATTTTGCCCTGCAGAAAGTGTTGAGCCTTTGTCGGTGCAAATCATATCAATCAATGCTTCGCCGATGCAAAGAATTTTGCTCTCGAAATTTGAAGGTGCATCATCGTTAATATCAAATTCGGTGAGGTTATCCATTATGCGTTTTATTAAACATTAATAAAAGTAAGTAAACCTTGCGTACTATAACAACTGCAGTTTGTTTACTTTGCAATAATGATTTCAGCATACAAAAAGCGCAAGCTTACTTTTATAACAATTGTGTATTGGTTTATGCTGTTGTTTATTGTTGCTGCATGGGTTTGGTGGTTTATTTCGCTGGAAAATCAGAACAATCAAATGTTACAATACAGGCTTACGCAGTTGAACAAAGATGATATTGTTTATGTGCAAAAATCAAATTCAATAAAAGAAGAACATAAAAGAAAAACGATACAATATATTAGTGAAGGAATAACTTTTTTATTCGTAACACTTGTTGGTGCTGTGTTTGTTTATCGTTCTGTGCGAAAACAATTTTTGCTGAGTAAACAACAGCAAAATTTTATGATGGCAGTTACGCACGAATTAAAAACGCCGATCGCTGTTGTAAATCTTAATCTGGAAACTTTGCAGAAAAGAAAGTTGGATGAAGAAAAACAGAAGCACATCATTCAATCAACTTTACAGGAAGCTGACAGGCTCAACGATCTTACTACAAACATTCTTGTAACATCACAACTCGAAAGCCATTATGTGCCGGATAAAGAAGAAATAAATTTTTCTGAGTTGTGCGAAAAAAGCATTGTTGATTTTATCAATCATCATCCGCAGAGAAGTGTAATAAAAAATATAGAAGAAAATGTTTTTATTACAGGAGAAAAACTATTGCTGCAATTACTCGTAAATAATTTGTTAGATAATGCGCAGAAGTATTCATCAAAAGAAAAAAATATGTATGTTGATTTAAGTAACCAGCAGCATAAAATTGTTTTGAAAATAATTGATGAAGGAAGCGGAATAAGCGATGAAGAAAAAAAGAAAGTTTTTGAAAAATTTTATCGCAGCGGCAATGAAGCAATTCGTAAAACAAAAGGAACTGGGCTGGGTTTATATCTTTGTAAAAGGATTGCAGAAAGTCATAAAGCAAAAATTAAAATAACAGATAACAAGCCAACAGGCAGCATTTTTATTGTTGAGTTCAACACCTGATGTTTGTATACATGAAAGAAGGAAAAGCAAATATTTTGTTGGTAGAAGATGAGGAAAATCTTCATGAAACACTAAAGCTGAATTTAGAAATAGAAGGTTATTCGGTTACATCTGCATTCAATGGCAATGAAGCAATAAAGGCTGTGAACAATGAGTATTTTGATTTGGTAATTATGGATGTGATGCTGCCTGAAATGGATGGAATAAGTGTAATAGAAAGTATAAGACTTGATAACAATGATGTTCCGGTTTTAATTCTCAGCGCAAAAAACACAGGTCAAGACCGTGTGTTGGGTTTGAAAAAAGGCGCCGATGATTATCTTACCAAGCCTTTTAATCTTGAAGAGTTATTATTGCGCGTAGACAAGCTCATCGTAAAAAATAAAAAAATTTCTGATAAGGATTTTGTGTTTGATACTTATAGTTTTGATGGCAACACAATTGATTTTAAAGCCCAGCAACTAACCTTAAAAAATGGCGACAAGGTTGAGTTGAGCAAAAAAGAAACCATGCTTTTAAAGCTGCTTATTGAAAATAAAAACCAGGTTGTAACAAGAGAAAAAATTTTGCAATCGGTTTGGGGTTACAAGGTTTATCCAAATACAAGAACGATTGATAATTTTATTCTCAACTTCAGAAAATATTTTGAAGCAGACAG
>JBEHXR010000024.1:0-20021 GCA_048498595.1 Bacteroidota bacterium | reverse complement strand
TTTTGTCTAAATTTTTTTAACTAAACCAAAACTAATATGAAATCTAAAACCAAAATTTCAATTGTTTTTCTTGCATTAATTATTGTTTCGGCCCAGATGATCTCCTGTAAAAAAGATAGTTCCAGTATTGAAAATTCGGCAAGCGCAGCTATTGTTGATAATGCAGTTGCAGATTCAACCAGCGATTCAACGCTTAAAAAAGGATTGGTCGCATGGTATCCATTTAATGGAGATACTAAAGATCATAGTGGTCATCACAATAATGTTATTTATAATACAGCCATTCCTACTTATGGTGAAGGTGGAAAAATAAATACGGCGTATAGGTTCGATGGTATGAGCAATTATATGGAAGTTGCCAATAGCAATTCATTAAACCCTTCCAGAATTACCCTGTTCGCTTTATTTAAAACGAAAGGATATTACCAGGGTGCTTGCCACGCTAACAGAATTATTAGCAAAGGTCATTACGATCCAGACAATGGAAGATATTTATTGGGTTATGATGATATGTATTATTATAACTATGAAGGGTGTTTGGCACCGGTCGTTGACAGTCTTGAAAATCCTTATGGTACATATGGCGACGGTCAGGCAAGCGCATCAGGTGCAACTGCATATTTGAAATATATTTTGCCCAATAAATGGTATACTTTGACATATACATACAATGGCACTTATTCAAAACTATATCTTAACGGAAGACTTGTTAGTACTGTGAAAGACTCAACAACTTTTACTCCAAATGTAACAGATGTGTTTTTTGGAAGAAATGAAGATCCGAGTTATCCTTATTATTTTTCTGGCGTAATTGACGAAATAAGAATTTATAACAGGGCCTTACTTGCAACTGAAGTTCAGCAATTAGATTATTTAGTCAAGCATTAAATTAGCTTATAAAATTAAAAGTTCTTTCCTAAGCCACTAAAACAGTGGCTTTTCTTTTTCATTTTGTAATATTGCTGCTTAAAGAAATTTGCGTTGAGTTTAAAATCATTGTACCAACCTTTTGCGAAATTACTAGCTAGCAAAAAATTACATCTTTCAAAATCTTTAAGTTTCAATTCATCATTTAAACAGGAACTCGCATTTAATTTAGATTTTGTGAGATATACCACACTTGAATTATGCTGTACTGAAATTAGAAGAAATAATGTTGAGGGAAATGTCGCAGAACTGGGTGTTTATAAAGGTGATTTTGCAAAACGTATTAATCAATTATTTCCAGATAAAAAGCTGTATTTGTTTGATACTTTCGAAGGTTTTGATGAAAAAGATGTGTCAACTGAAAAGCAAAGTAATTTTTCAAGCGGCGAACAGGATTTTTCTGACACGAGTGTGGAACTGGTTTTAAGCAAAATGAAATATCGCAATAAATGCGTTGTCAAAAAAGGTTTTTTCCCCGATTCTGCCGTTGATGTTGATGACAGGTTTTGTTTCGTAAGCATTGATGCCGATTTATACGAACCCATTTTAGCAGGATTAAAATTTTTCTACCCAAAGCTTGAACCCGGGGGATATATATTTGTACATGATTTTAATAACGATTTGTATAAGGGAGCAAAGAAAGCTGTTCTTGAGTTTTGTGCCGCAAGCAATATAAATTATCTCCCTATTCCTGACAGTGGCGGCTCTGCAATAATATTAAAATAGAAAATCTAATTATTGTAATTTCGATGCTATTCAATTTATGAGTGGCAATAAAGTTACCTTCGAAAAAAATCCTTCCGACGAATCCATTGAAGTGTACGGCGCACGTGCACACAACCTGAAGAACATTGATATATCTATTCCAAAAAATAAGTTAGTTGTAATAACAGGCATTAGTGGCAGCGGAAAATCTTCGCTGGCTTTTGATACCATTTATGCAGAAGGTCAACGGCGTTACATGGAAACATTTGGCGCTTATGCCAGGCAATTTATCGGCGAAATGGAAAGACCCGATGTTGATAAAATAACCGGGCTCTCTCCTGTTATTTCCATCGAACAAAAAACTACCAATAAAAATCCGCGTTCAACCGTTGGAACAGTTACAGAGATCTATGATTTCATGCGCTTATTGTATGCACGCATCGGCGAAGCATACAGCTACAACACCGGTAAACAAATGGTGAAATGGAGTGAGGAAGAAATTGTAAATAACATCTTTCAAAAATTCAACAATAAAAAAATTGCTGTATTAGCACCATTAGTACGCGGAAGAAAAGGACATTACCGCGAATTATTTGAAGAGGTAAGAAAAAAAGGGTTTGTAAAAGTGCGTGTGGATGGTGAGATAAAAGACATCACTCCAAAGATGCAGGTTGACCGTTACAAGATTCATGATATTGAAGTCGTGGTTGATCGTTTAAAAGTGAGTGATGAATTTAAAACGCGGTTAAGTCAAAGTGTGCAGCAAACATTGAAGATGGGAAAAGACTTGATGTTTGTGAATGTTGAAGGTGAGGCAAAGATTACTTCATACAGTAAACAATTAATGTGCGAAGACACAGGTTTATCGTATGAAGAACCTTCGCCCAATTCTTTTTCATTCAATTCTCCTTATGGCGCATGTCCAACCTGCAAAGGCTTGGGCAGTGTGTTTACTATTGATATGGATTTAGTGTTGCCCGATAAATCTAAGAGCATAAAAGAAGGAGCGATTGCTCCGTTAGGTGAAGAAAGAGATGCAAGCGTTTTTAACCAGGTAGCAACATTTGCAAAAAAGTATAAAATAAAATTAGACGCGCCTGTTCAAAATTTATCAGAAGAACATTTGAACTTGTTATTGTATGGCGATAAAAATATCAATCCTTCACTTGAAGTAAATACCGATGACGAAACAGTGCCGCTTGAATATACCGGCAGCTATGAAGGAATTGTACCAATGCTGAAAAGATGGTTCGCATCTTCATACAGCACAGAAACATTGCGCGATTGGGTACAGAAATATATGACGCTTAAAATTTGCCCTGTATGTAATGGCGCACGTTTAAAAAAAGAAAGCTTATGGTTTTTGGTTGATGGAAAAAATATTTCTCAACTAAGTGAAATAAATTTAGATAAGTTGTATGCATGGTTTGATGGTATTGAATTAAGATTAAGCAACAAGCAACGCACAATTGCAAAAGATGTGATCAAAGAAATTCGTGAACGCTTAACTTTTTTATTAGATGTTGGATTGACTTATCTCACATTAAACCGCGCTTCGAAAACATTAAGCGGCGGCGAAAGTCAACGCATACGTTTGGCAACACAAATCGGTTCGCAACTGCAGGGCATCACTTATATCCTGGATGAACCATCTATTGGCTTACATCAGCGAGATAATCATCGCTTAATATCTGCGTTACAAAACTTACGCGACATTGGTAACAGTGTTTTGGTGGTTGAGCACGATAAAGACATCATGCTTGCCGCAGATCATTTAATTGATATCGGTCCGAAGGCAGGATTTCATGGTGGAAAAATTGTAGCTACAGGAACACCAAAGCAAATGCTGAAGCTTCAAACACTAACATCAGGATACTTAAATGGAATTCACACCATTGCTGTGCCAACAGAACGCAGAAAAGGCAATGGAAAAAAGTTAGTGTTGAAAGGTGCAAAAGGAAATAATTTAAAAAATGTAGATGCAGAATTTTCGCTGGGAAAATTTATCGTTGTTACAGGTGTAAGCGGCAGTGGTAAATCAACATTAATCAACGAAACATTATACCCGATACTTTCCAAACATTGCTATGATTCTAAAACTGCGCCGCTTGAATATAAAAGCGTAAAAGGTTTGGAGCATATTGATAAAGTGATAGAGATCGATCAATCGCCGATAGGCAGAACACCAAGAAGTAATCCTGCAACATACTGCGGCTTCTTTACAGATATAAGAACATTGTTTGCATCAGTACCTGAAGCGAAGATTCGTGGATATACTGCGGGTCGTTTTTCATTCAATGTAAAAAGTGGTCGCTGTGATGTGTGTGAAGGCGGTGGCATGCGTGTGATTGAAATGAATTTTTTGCCTGATGTTTATGTGCCTTGCGAAAAATGTAATGGCAAGCGTTACAATCGCGAAACACTTGAAATTCGTTATAAAGGAAAATCAATTTCAGACGTTTTGAATATGACGGTTGAAGAAGCAGTTGAATTTTTTCAAACAGTGCCTTACATATATCGTAAAATAAAAGTGCTTGATGAAGTTGGACTGGGTTATATAACGCTCGGGCAAAGTGCTGTTACTTTAAGCGGCGGTGAAGCGCAACGCGTAAAGTTAGCAACTGAATTAGGCAAGCGCGATACAGGTAAAACGTTTTATATTTTAGACGAGCCAACAACAGGTTTGCATTTTGAAGACATACAACATTTGCTGAACGTGTTGAATAAATTAGTTGACCGTGGTAACACAGTTTTGGTAATTGAACACAACCTGGATGTAATAAAAGTTGCTGATCATATTATTGATCTTGGGCCTGAAGGTGGTGATGGCGGCGGCAGAATTTTATTTGAAGGAACACCGGAAGAACTCATTAAAAATAAAGAGAGCCACACTGCAAAATTTTTGAAGGCTGAATTAAATTAAGTGCGCCCAAAAATTTTTCATTCCATATTATTCTTTTCTTTTTGAAAAAGATACTTGTATTGTTTCACGTATTGAAGACTCATTATTACATGAATCAACAAAACGATTCCGTACACTAAAAGAAAATAAGATACCGAAGTAAGATAAGTTTTCAGATCAGCTTCGTTCATGTTTAACTGGGTACTCGTTTGCTTCGCCTGCGCCATCGTTTCTTTCATAACTTCCGGATGAAATAGAAACACCAGGCATTCACTAATGATCAAAATTGCAAAAACAATACTGCCATATGCATTTACCTTAAGCCAATCTTTAGAAGATCTCTTAAGATATTTTTTCCCGTCAATTCCTTTTATTAAAAAATTAAGCGAAGCAAAACTGTATATAACAATACAGGCAAGTAAGAATAATGGCAAAAGCATCGCCGGATTACTTAAAGCAACACCTAACAGAAACAAAACAGTTATGCCAAATAATACAGCAACAGGCAACAATAAAAAACTAAATATGCGGTAAATAGTAAGCTTCATTTTTTTAAGTTGCGCAAAATAAAGCACAGTACAGCGAAGTTTTAGCGTATTAAGTAAATTTTAATTATTGTATTGATGCGCTCACCTGGTTACTGAAGCTATTAAATTTTTGTACTGAATCTTGAAGCTTTGATTTTACTATGCCATCTTCATCAATCTCCAGCGTATATGTTAATGTAGATGTAGTGGAGTTAATCCCCTGCACTGATAACTGGGCATTGAATAGAATAAAAACTAAATAAGTTTTACTCCAGCCATTAATTGAATCACCTGCAGAGCTTTGTGCAAGCAGGTTTTAAAGGTTGGAAAATGGTACAAACGCATCATGTTGGTGCAGATATCTCCGCAAAAGAAGAAGTGCCTGAAACAGGATCCGCAAAACCCAATACAAATGTTTTTGAAGCACTAAGAAAAACAGAGCATTGATTTTTACGTTTTGATAATACCCATAAAAAACGTAAACACTATATATTTATGCTGATTTAAAATATCATCATGAATAATATAAAAATTTCTTCTGCGCAATTTGAACACAAGAGCGGCGATAAAAAATATAACCTCTCTGTAATTAATAAGCTTTCAAAAAAAGCGAAAGCGCAGGGCGCTGATATCATTGCTTTTCATGAATGCTCAATAACAGGTTATACGTTTGCACGGCACTTATCAAAAAAACAAATGCTTTATCTTGCTGAATTAATTCCCGATGGAGAAAGCATTACACAGCTAACACAAATCGCCGCACAAAATAATATTGCTGTTCTTGCGGGTCTTTTTGAAAAAGATAAAAATGATAATTTATTTAAGGCCTATGTATGTGTTGATAAAAATGGATTGGTTGCGAAATTCAGAAAGTTGCATCCATTCATCAATCCTTATTTAACACCGGGCAATGAATATTGTGTGTTTGATTTATGCGGATGGAAATGTGGTATTCTTATTTGTTATGACAATAATATTATTGAAAATGTGCGTGCAACAAAATTGCTTGGAGCCGATATAATTTTTATGCCGCATGTTACCATGTGCACACCATCAACAAGACCCGGCGCAGGTTTTGCTGATCCGAAACTTTGGGAAAACAGAGATGCAGATCCAACTTCTTTGCGTTTGGAATTTGATGGAATGAAAGGTCGCGAATGGCTGATGAAATGGTTGCCTGCGCGTGCGTATGATAATGCTCTTTATGCAATTTTTTCAAACCCGATTGGAATGGATGATGACCAACTTAAAAATGGTTGCTCAATGATAATTGATCCTTTCGGAGATGTAATTGCAGAATGCAGAACATTGGGTGATGATATAACTACTGCAACTATTACTGCAGATAAACTTACAAAAGCAGGCGGCTATCGCTACATTAAAGCAAGAAGACCGGAACTGTATAAAGACATAATTGGTGCACCGCACAAAGCAGAACAAAAAGTTGTGTGGTTAACTGCTAACGAATAATTACAATCATGAAAAAATATTTTATTTCTGTAACGATGATATTCATCATCGCAATAGCCTTCATTTCTTTTTCATTCGACAATAAATTTCAACAACAAGGTTATATACTCGAACATGAAAAAGATATTGCAAAGCAAGAACCCGGAACGCACAATGGTGGTGGAAATACAATCGGCTATAGTTTCTTTTCAAATGCAAAAGATTTAAAACTTGTTTTTAGAAAACGCGTTTTAAAACCGGGTGCTGCAATTGGTTATCATTTACAAAATGAAGATGAAATTTATTACATTGTAAGTGGCAATGGAATTATGAAGATGAATGATTCAACTTTTACCGTGAAAGCCGGCGATGCAATTCTTACACGACCGGGTAGTTCACATGGTTTGCAACAAACCGGTAAAGCAGATTTGGTGATTATTATTAATTATGAAGCGCAGTAATCTATTTGTTGCTTTTCACATTTTCAGTTAAATAAACCGGCGATAAAAAATTGCTGTTGCTGATGAACGCAATATGCTTTCCATCAGGGCTCCAGTTGGGTGTATTCATTGTTCCTTGTCCGCCATAAACTGCTGCAAGCACTTTTGGCTTGCCACCATCGGCAGGCATTAATCTTATATAAACATGTTTATAAAAAGGATGATCTGATGGACTTACATCTTGCGTGAAAGAAATAAAATCAATCCATTTTCCGTCGGGTGAAACATGCGCAAACCAATTGTTGAATTCATCATTCGTTAATTGTTCAGCGCCACTTCCATCCGGATGCATGCGCCAGATTTGCATGGTGCCACTGCGAACGGAATTAAAATAGATCCACTTGCCATCCGGCGAATATTCTGGTCCGTCATCCAAGCCCTTTGTATCTGTAATTTTTTTCTCTGTGCCGCTGCCATCAGATGGAACTGTATAAATATCAAATTCATTATTGCGCTGACCAACAAACGCTAATGTTTTTCCATCAGGGCTCCATCCATGCAAATAAGAAGGACCCGTTGGCGTGATTTGTTTTGGTTCGCCTCCCTTCATCGAAACAACAAAAACTTTTGATGCATCATCATCGCCTTTGCTGCTGCTTAAGCCAATCATTTTACCATCGAAAGAAATTACGTGATCGTTATTATTGTGCGTAACAGTTCCTGTATTTAAAATACCAATCTTGTTTGTCGCAAGATCAAACGTGTAGATCAATCCATCACTATTATAAATAAGCGACTTTCCATTACGCATATAATTAGGCGCCTGTATTGAACGGGGCGATTGATAAATGATTTTGCTTTCGCCTGTTTCAACATTCATTATTTCTAACTGGCTTCCCAAATATTGTTTGTAAGGAACGAGTGTTGATGGTGCAGGAATTACAATGCGCACATTATAAAAATCTGCCGTTTCAGATACGGTTGGATTGTGCGAGCAAATAAATAAACCTGCATACACATCATTTCCCAAATCAACTTCAATACTATCTGTTGTAAAAATTTCTCCTTTGCGCGCAACAGACATCAAATATTTATTGCCTCTTTTTTCAAGTTGAATTATATCTGCATGTGTGACGGAAGATTTTACTTCCTGCATCGTATCACTATTTGCTTTGCGATATTGGAGGGATGTTAATCCATCACCATGTACAGCAACACTTACACATGCAGAAGTGCTGTCGAGCGATGAACGAATCATCCAGCCAAGCTTGCGATGTTCTTCAACGCCCTTACCAATTAAATCTGCATTACAGCGCAAAATAAAATCGCCGTTCATCTGCCTGTATAAATAATGAAATCCATCATGGTTAAACCAAATATTATTGCCGGAACCTGTAAGCAAATAATGTTGTGTTTGGGCATTATATTTCGAGCTCCCTTGTTTTGTATCACCCACTTCGGTTTGCTTTTGAAAAATTCCTATGTCTTGTTGTGCCATAAGAGAAGTAATAAAAATGAATGAGAGAATAACAAGGAAATATTTTTTCATATAACAGTAATTAAAACAGAAAGATAAGTATTGATATCAATCCTGTAAAATTTTCAACATTATCTGTTATTCTTTGTTAAGAAAGTATAGAGTTAAATTTGATAACAATAATCTGCCATGAATAAAAAATATACAGGTCTCGTTCTTTTGAACTCGCTTACATTTTTACTGGTGTTGTTTGTAAACTTTGCATCAAGCACAAAATTATTGGCTAACACAACGGTTGCAGATGTTTCGCATAAATATGATACTTTATTCGCGCCAGCTAATTATGCTTTTATTATTTGGTTAGTGATTTATTTGTTATGCATTGGATTTGTAATTTTTCAATGGGTGTTGCTAAAGAACGATCCCAATCATTACATTCAACGTACTGGTATTTGGTTTACAGTAAGCAATATTACAAACGCATTATGGTGTTATTGCTGGGTGCACGAATGGCTTGGCTGGTGTGTTATTCTTATTTTAATACAGTTATTAAGCCTTGCCATTTTAGTAGTGCGGTTAAGACTTGAATTAGATGATGAACCTGTGCGCAATATATTTTTTGTGTGGTGGCCAATTTGTTTTTATATCGGTTGGCTAATTACTGCAACGGTTGCCTGCATTGCATCCTGGTTAGTTTATATCAATTGGAATGGCTTCGGAATTTCTGCTGATGTTTGGACAATGATCATGATAATTATTGCTTGCTTAATATATGCATGGCTAACGCAAAAAAGAAATATGCGTGAAGCCGCGGGTGTTGGTATTTGGGCATTCATTGCAATTGCAATAAGACAATGGAATGTTCATAATAATATTGCGCTTACTGCAATTATAACATCGCTGATCTTACTCATACTAATTTCTATTCATGCATATAAAGGAAGGTATTATGCACCATTTGTAAAATTGAAACGAGGGGAATGGTAATAAAATTTCCTACGTATAAAAACGCGCTAAGTAGTTAAAACAATTTACTGAATAACCAACCTTCCCATCTTACTAAAATGAAACAGCAGGAAACCGAGGGATATCAAAAAAAGAAAAATTGCAGCCGTCATAAATGTAGAAGACAGAGACAGATTCTTTAAAACAGGTGCTATAATAACAGGAGATAAAAATTGTCCTAAGAACCAAAACGTAGTAAGCTTTCCAATTTCCTTTCCGCGAATTTCAGGTGGGGCTAATTTCATTACCCACATATTTGTGTTTGGTATCATCATTCCCATTCCAAATCCGCATATCATCATTGCAACAACAACTAATAAATAAGTTGTAGAAAAAGCAATACAAATAAAACCTGCTGCCATAAGTAAGTATCCAATAGAAAAAATAGAAAGAAAGCTAAGGCGCGCTTTAATTTTTGAATAAGAAAAAGATGATATAGCCGAAAATGCGGTGCTCATTGCAATAGCCACGCCTATCAAAGAATTTTTTTCAACGCCTATTGATTTTAAGTAAAATGGAATTTGTACAGGTATTAAAAAGAAAATGATCCACATCAGCATAATATTAAAAAACAACAACCAAATAATTGATGGTGCTTTTACATTTTGATGAATGTTATTTTTAGTTTGCACAACAGCAGGCTCGCGCAAAAAAATAATTGTAAGTGGAAGAACGAGTAATGAAGACAGGTAAATAAGAAAAGGATAATGCCAGCTAATGTCCGCAAGAACACCACCTAAAACAAGAAATAAAATTCCGCCTATTGACATGAATGCTATTTGCAAGCCAACAAATTTTTGCCGCTCTATTCCTTCAAAATAATCTGCAATTAATGTTATTACTATCGTCATTGACATGCCTACAGATATGCCCAGTATTGCACGTGAAATAAGTATATAATAAAGGTTGTTTAAAAAATATCCACCCACTCCTGCAATAGCATACAGTACAAGTGCCATTCGCAAAATTTTCAACCTTCCATGCCGGTCAATGAGGCGTCCTGTAAAAGGCGAAACAATTGCTATCATTAAAGCCGGAATAGTTAATACCATCTTTACAATAAATGCTGCATTTTTTACGCCGGCAAATGCTATTGCCATTTGAGGAAGCGCAGGAGAAATTGTAATTACAGACATTATAGTAAGGCTGCTTACAAGCAAAAGCGTAAGCTTTACCTGCCACGTTTTGGTTTCCATTATTTTGGTTTAATGTTCAGCAAAGTTATTAATGCGCAATCAGCGATTGGTTACCTTTAAAGAATGTTAGCCACTGGTAGTAAATCTAATCATTTATTTACGAAGCGCAATTATATTACAACAATTGTTTTTTGCTGTTTATTTTTTTCATGGCAAACGCACACACAAAAGAAGGCGCCTAATATTGTTTTAATCTTGGCCGATGATCTTGGATACTCAGACCTTGGATGTTTTGGAAGTGAAATCTCAACTCCCAATATTGATTCACTCGCGCAACATGGAGAAATATTTACAAACTTTTATACTGCCGCTGCATGCTCACCTTCACGCGCTATGTTACTTACAGGTACGGATAATCATATTGCAGGATTAGGAGATATGGCAGAACATATTCCCGGTGTGCCAAATGAGATTGGCAAACCCGGTTATGAAGGCTTTCTTAATAATAAAGTGATTTGTGTTGCGCAGTTATTAAAAGATGCAGGTTATCATACATATATCTCAGGCAAATGGCATCTTGGTCTTGAACCTGAACAAGCTCCAACTGCTAAAGGCTTTGAGCGGTCTTATGCTTTATTAGATGGTTATGCTAATCATTTTATTCCCGATAAACGTGAAAGCTCTTTTTGGGAAGATGGTCATTACACAGAATATCCGGATGGACAATATTCAACTGATCTTTACACCGACAAAGCAATCAGCTTTATAGAAAATAACCGCAAAGACAATAAACCATTTTTTTTATATGCTGCTTATACGTCGCCACACTGGCCTCTTCAAGCGCCATCAAAATTTATTGAAAAATATCATGGCATTTATGATATTGGCTACGATAGTTTAAGAACTTATCGCTTTAATGCTTTAAAGAAAAAAAGTATAGTTGCAAAAGATGTTGTGCTGCCTTCACTTCCATCTGTAAAAGGAGATTTATATAATATTTCAAATATTCCTTTGGTTCGCTGGATATCACTTGATAAAAACGAGCAACGAATCGAAGCAAGGAAAATGGAAATTTATGCGGGCATGATTGATAATCTTGATTATAATATCGGGAGATTAATTCAATATCTAAAAGAAATTGGCGAGTACGATAACACGCTGTTTATTTTTTTATCTGATAATGGTCCATCTTCTGCTGATGTTAATGCAACGCCGGATAAACAAAATCCTTATTCATATATGGGCACTGCTAATTCATTTGTTGCTTATGGTTCTGAATGGGCACATGCATCGGCTGCAGTAAATAGTTTTTATAAAGGTTATAGCGCAGAAGGTGGTATTCATTCGCCTATGATAATTAAAATGCCTTATCAGCAAAAGAGTAATGGTATCGATACATCGTTTTGTACTGTCATGGATTTTGTTCCAACATTTCTTGAGATTGCGAATGCAAAATATCCTTCAGTTTATAACAATAAATCTTTGGTGCCATTAAAAGGGGCATCACTAATTCCTTTATTAACGAAAGAAAAAAATAAAATTCACAGCGATAATTATGTGATGGGATGGGAACTTTTTGGAAGATATGCACTCAGGCAAGGAAAATGGAAGATCACTGAAATAGAACCTCCTTTTGGCAAAGGTGTTTTTGAATTGTTTAATATGGATGATGATCCAACTGAATCGCACGATTTATCTAAACAATACCCGGCAAAATATAAGGAGCTGTTGAATGAATGGAAAGCTTATGCAAAAGATAATGGAGTGATTTTATCAAAAACATCACCGTGATAAAATCAGCATAAAAAAGATCACCATTTCTTCATTATGAAATGATGATCTTTTTATTGATTAAATTTTAGTTTTTATTTATTAGTTGTTGGCGGCGGCGGTAGTATAAATGGCGATGGTTGCGGAACTATAGGTTCCAGTTTTTTGTTCGCTAATGCCGGATGATCTGCAGCAATAAAGTTTGCCCTGAATGCAAAATATGTCATCGGTATTAATGGTGTTGGATCTCCATTATTCTCTGTAATATTTCCGCGATAAGGATTTAGATATTCCCATACAGTTTTACCATCTGGTGTAACCTCAAAGAAACGGGCTTTAGGTCCTTCGTTAATAAAAGTATTTCCGCTTTTTAATCTTTCAGCACCCGATATAAAACTGCCATGAAAAGAAATTGTGTCCGGAGCAATATAAGTCCACACGGGTTTTTCGGGTCCAAAAGTTTTATTAGCCTCCAAATAATAATTGCCTTTACTATCTGTTGGAGGTTTAATTTCAACAATCATTGAATAGTTCATGCTATCACCTTTATAAGGAATATCATTATCAAAAATGGTAAAATCGCCTTCACCGGGATATCCTTTTTGTATCCAGCGAACATCATGCTGGCCAAATAATTGTTCATTGGTAGAATCTCCTCTTTGATAGTTTTTAGGATTTCCCCAGCGGTAAAGAAAATCTCCGCCTTTACCCCAGCGCCCGCCTTTATGTGTTGCCGCCTGTTGTGTAGTAGTGCTATGATCAATGATAAATATTTCACTCAGGTTAGGCGAACTAAAAACAATCTGGTCAAGGTCAGCATTATATTTAATTGCATTGAAGTGAAAGATATCCGCACCAAGATTTCCTGCAGTAGCATTTGGACCTTCCATTCCTTTTGCCTGCAGAATTTCAACACTATCCTGAGATATAGCAGGAGGTAATTTTGGTCCCATGTTCACGTCTAATAATTCCGGATGATCTGCGGGCTTACCATAGTTAGATTTTTTAGAATCGAAATCTTGTATTAAATGATTTTTCAAATGCCACTCCCATACAATCTTTCCTCCTTTTTTACCTTCAGGCACTATCTCAATAATTTTTTCCAACCATGGTCCATCTTTAGGAGTTTTTTCAGGCTTCCGACCCATAGCGATTGCTTCGTCATATGTTTCAGCCTCATAAGCTATGGCGAGTATGTGGCCGTTAGGCATTACAGCAAAATCATGATGTATTATTTCTGTATCATTTGCCAATTCATAGTCCCACAAAATTTTATTATCCCAACTTATTTTCTCTAAACGACCATATGGTCCGCCAAAACCAAATGTTGGAAAATCAGGATCGAAAACACCAAGCATAATAGATCCATCATTTTGCAGGTAGGCGTTGAATGCGCCATAATTCGCTTTCCATTCATGCACTACTTCACCTCTTCTGTTAAGTAGATAAACATAAGGAGAATTTGGTACAGAAAATATTATGTATCCATCATCAATACCAGGTGAATTAATTTTTAAACCTCTTGGAATATGAAGACCAAACATATTCCTGTCTTTGGGCGGTGCTATTTTTTTAGTTGATGTATCATTATTATTATTTACGTTAAGCTGGCAAAATGCAGCAATAGAAATAATGAGAAAAGAAAAAAGAAGATATATTTTTTTCATAATGCAGTAGTTGAGATGATAACGGAATTATTCTCTGTAATGTAAGAATTAAGATTCTATTATTCGCATATTTTCAATAAAAAAAATAAATCAAATTACAAATTAAATAAGCTTATCTTCATAAGACATTTCATTTTTAATCACCAACCTACTGCAAAATGTCAATCAAAATTATTGGAGCCGGATTTCCAAGAACCGGCACAAACACACTCAGAGAATCTCTCGAGTTACTTGGATTCAGCAAGACTTATCACATGAAACAACTCCTGGTTCACCCGGAGAATCTTCATTACTGGACAACATTGAAAGCAACGGGAACAACTAATTGGGAAGCGTTATATGATGGCTATGAAGCCACTGTTGATTTTCCATGTTACCCATGGTATAAACAACACATGAAACAATATCCTGATGCAAAAGTGATTTTAAGCACGAGACCTTTTGAGAAATGGTATACCAGTTTTTATAGTACCATCTGGAAGTCACAGAATCCGCCGGAAGCAGAAAGAATTGCAATGGGCGAAAGAATTGCTTCCAATCCGCGTCTTCAATCTGTAATGCAGGTGATGGGATTGGCGAAACAAACTATTAACGAAGAACATTTCCAGGGTAAATTTTTAGATAAAGAATTCATGGAAAAAGTTTTTAATGATCACCATGAAGAAGTAAAAAACTATGTGCCCGCAAATAAATTACTCGTGTATGATGTTTGTGAAGGCTGGGAACCACTTTGTAGTTTTTTAAATGTAACCGTGCCTGCAGAATCTTTTCCTCATACAAACAAAAAAGAAGATTTTGCAGCAATGGTAGCGGAATTGATGCAGGGGAATCTTGTATAATGTAAGCTATCATAAATGGTAAATCCATCAATAATTTTTCTTAAGATTTTCCCGTAATAGATTTCAGATCTATTCTGTTTAATCCTGTAATCTTACTTTGAAGAGATAAACAGAGTCTGATAAAATTTCTTTCATTGCAGAACTCCTGTTAGTGCATTAAGATAAATTCATACCTTAGCCCTGCTTGCAATGACACAGAAAGAACTCCACAACGAAAGATTAATTAAAGAGGCAAACGAAGCGCAAATTCGTGCACATACAAGACGTCATTTTTTAAGAGAATGTGCAATGGGTTTTGGCGGACTAGCATTGGGTTCATTGTTACAGGCATGTAGTTCATCGGTAAACAATGGTTATAAGATTGCTTATGATCCGGCACATCCGCTTTCACCAAAAATGCCCATGTTTCCTGCACGTGCAAAGAATGTAATTTATTTACACATGGCGGGTGCGCCATCTCAACTTGAGCTCTTCGATTACAAACCAGAACTTGCAAAATTAGATGGACAATTATGTCCGCCATCATTAGTTGAAGGCAAACGTTTTGCATTTATTCGTGGCATTCCAAAAATGTTAGGACCTCAGGCGGACTTTGCACAACACGGAGAAAGTGGTGCGTGGGTAAGTGATCGCATGCCGCATCTTGCATCTATCGTTGATGAATTAAGTTTTTTAAAAGCCTGCTCAACAGATCAATTTAATCATGCGCCTGCTCAATTGTTGGTGCATACAGGTGGTCCGCGTTTGGGTCGTCCAAGCATTGGAAGTTGGGTAACATATGGATTAGGAACAGAAAATCAAAACCTGCCGGGCTTTGTTGTGTTAACGAGTGGCGGTAAATTTCCTGATGCAGGTAAAAGTGTTTGGGGCAGCGGATTTTTACCAAGCGTTTATCAAGGTGTGCAATGCAGAAGTGTTGGCGATCCGGTGTTGTTTATAAAAGATCCTGATGGTATGAGTCGCGACTTGCGCAAAGCATCTATTGATGCCATCAACAAAGTGAACGAAGAAGAATACAAAGAATATAAAGACCCTGAAATTCTTTCACGCATATCGCAATATGAAATGGCGTATCGCATGCAAATTGAAGCGCCGGAAGTAATGAACATCAACAATGAGCCGCAATACATTCACGACATGTATGGTACAAAACCTGGTGAAGCATGCTTAGCCAATAATGTTTTGCTTGCACGTAAATTGGTTGAGAAAGGTGTTCGCTTTGTTCAAATTTTTGATTGGGGTTGGGATAGCCACGGCACTGATGCAAGCCTTGCGCTTGATATTGGCTTCATCAACAAATGCCGGCAGATAGATAAATGTGCCACTGCTTTAATTCTTGATTTGAAACAACGCGGTTTGCTTGAAGACACATTGGTTATCTGGGGCGGGGAATTTGGCAGAACACCCATGATGGAAAATCGTGAAGGCAAACAAAATCCTTTCAAGGGTCGCGATCATCATGTGGATGCATTCACTATCTGGATGGCCGGCGGCGGCATTAAAAAAGGTGTGGTATATGGTGAGACAGATGAGATTGGCTATTATCCAATCAATGGCAAAGTAACTGCATTCGATATACAGGCAACTATATTAAATCAACTTGGATTCGATCACACAAAATTCACTTACGAATTCCAGGGCCGACCATTCAGACTCACTGATGTTTCGGGAAAAGTTATTGATGAAATTGTGGCGTAATATCTTACTGCAAAGTTTTCTGGTAAGACCTTATAGTTAGGTTGTAGTTAAGTCCATGTCAAAGCCGTACCTCCTTCTCCCTAAGTCCGTAAAAACGCATTAATGGCTGATATTCAGCAAAAGTTTAAATACAATATGATTGTCGCATCACGGCTGAATAAAAACATATAAATATTATACGTTTTTTGGGCTACACACAATTCCGGGAATCTTAGTTACGCGTCGTATCAAACATCAAAATATCCAGTTCATTAAGAATATTTAAATAAGTGAGCCGGTACTGTTTAGTAATTGGCGCTTCACTCGTCCAGTCTCGACTGTCGCGTGTTATAACAATAGCGCTGCCCAGCTCTTCTTTATGCGCATAAGGCATTACCATTACAGAACATTTTGATTGTTCAAAACTAAAGATGGCCACCGAGCGGATCTTCTCACCGTGATGGTTGAATTCAAAAATTTTTGTCATAGAACATTGTTTCGCTTTTGGCAAGCAGTTTTAGAATATTGGATGTGGAAATAAGAAGTTTTGGTTTTTCGTCTTTTAAAAGACTATACAAGAATACGATTTTCGTTTATAAAAAGTAGGTTCTAAAAAAACAAAATCATAGCCCTATAAGATTTGCGGACCCAACTTCATTTTCCGTCGTTCCTTGTTGTTATAATGAAAGCACAGCATGGTTCATTCACTTCATGCATGTATATTAGTGCCTCTTTATAACGCTTCAAATTGCTACAATGAAAAAAATTGTTTCGCTCTCGTTATTCATTATTATTAATGTTTCTGCTTTTGCCAATGTTCGTCTTCCAAAAATATTTGGTGATAATATGGTGTTGCAACGCAACAAACAAATTCCTGTTTGGGGTTGGGCTGATGTGAACGAAAAAGTTACCGTTCAATTCAATCATCAAACAAAAACAATCAAAGCTGGTAAAGATGGAAGGTGGATGGTGAAATTAGATATTGAAACTGCAGGTGGTCCTTACACATTAATTGTAAAAGGAAAAAATACAATCACTTTTAATAATGTTATGGTAGGTGAAGTTTGGATTTGCAGTGGTCAATCAAATATGGAATTTCCAATTGAAGGTTGGGGAAAGGTGATGAATTATCAGCAGGAAGAAGCGAATGCAAATTATCCGTTGATTAGGCAAATAAAAGTACCGACAACAATAAGCACTACACCAAAAGATGATATCCCATCCGGCGAATGGAAAGTATGCAGCCCGCAAACTGCAGGAGACTTTACCGCTGTTGGATATTTTTTCGCAAGAGAATTATACAATGAATTAAAAGTTCCGATTGGCTTGATTAATACAACATGGGGCGGCACACAAATAGAATCGTGGACAAGCCGCGAAGCATTTGAAAACAGTGATGAGTTTAAAGATATGATTGCGCAAATGCCAATGCTTGATTTGGATTCATTAGCAAAAGTGCGGCAGGAAGCATCACGCAAAAAAATTGAATCAATACAAGGCACATTACCAACAACAGACGAAGCACAGACTTGGAAAAATGTTGATATAGATGAATCACATTTTGGTCACATGCATTTGCCCGGTTTGTGGGAAGGTCAGCAATTGGGCGATTTAGATGGCGTTGTTTGGTTTCGCAAAACAGTAAACATAAATGCAGATGAAGCAGGCAAATCTGCCACGCTTGAATTAGCGATGATTGATGACAATGATATTACTTATGTGAATGGTATGAAGGTTGGTGAAACAAATTCATACAACGCAAAAAGAAATTATACAATTCCCGCCGGTATTTTAAAAGAAGGAAAAAATATAATTGCCGTTCGTGTTGAAGATACAGGCGGCGGTGGTGGTATTTATGGCGATAGCAGTGATATGAAGCTTACAATTGATAATCATGTAACACCGTTATATGGTGATTGGCTATTTGCAGTTGAAAAAATTACAGGCGGTTCAAGTTCAGTTGGACCAAACAGTTATCCAACATTGTTGTATAATGCGATGATTCAGCCATTAATTCCATACGCATTTGAAGGCGTGATTTGGTACCAGGGTGAAGCCAATGCAGGTCGCGCTTATCAATATCGCAAAGCATTTCCATTAATGATCAACGATTGGCGCAAGCAATGGAATGCGGGAGATTTTCCATTCTATTTTGTTCAGTTGGCAAGTTGGAATGCAGACAATGGTAACAGCAACAAGGGAAGCACGTGGGCAGAGTTGCGTGAGGCGCAAACGCTGACTTTATCGTTACCAAACACAGGCATGGCGGTTACAACAGATATTGGTAATGAAACAGACATTCATCCAAAAGATAAACAAGATGTGGGCAAAAGGCTTGCTGCAATTGCATTGCATAATGTGTATGGAAAAGATGTTGTGTATGCAGGACCGACGTATCATTCATTGCAAACAAACGGAAATAAGATAACGATAACTTTTAATAATGTTGGCAGCGGTTTAATGGTAAAAGATAAATATGGTTATGTAAAAGGATTTGAAGTTGCCGGTGCAGATAAACAATTTCATTATGCGAAGGCTTATATTGATGATGATAAGGTTGTTGTGTATAATGATAGTGTTGATGCGCCGGTTGCTGTTCGCTATAATTGGGCAGACTATGCAGATGATGGAAACTTGTTTAACAAAGAAGGCTTTCCTGCAGTTTCTTTCAGAACAGATAATTGGGACGGAATAACAAAAGATGTAAAGTATACAATTGGGCAATAATTTTTTATTGAACTAAAACATTCATCATTGAACCGAAGACATTTTATAAAGATTTCAGGAGCATCGCTTGCAACACTGCTTGTTTCTAATTATGTAAAAGCAGAAGGCATTTCACCAACTGTTATTCAAATGCCGGATGCAGTTAAAATTTTATCCGGTGATGATTATTTACCATTGCAATCATCAGATAAACAAACATGGACATACAGAGATGTTATTGTAAGATTGAAACCCAATAAAGATTCGGTTAGTGTATTCATCCAATCGCCAACAATACCATTAAAAGAGGTACAGCTTTCATGGAAATATACAACACCAAAAGAAGCAAAAATTTTAGGCGATGCATGGGAACGCACTTATGGTGATGTAAGTTTTCAACCTATTGATGCAACAAAAAAATTACCGTGGTATTGTGTTGAAGTTAATGCAAACAACACAACCTGCTTTGGTGTAAAAACAGGTTGCAGTGCTTTTTGTTACTGGCGTGTTGCAGAAAATAATTTAGAATTAAATCTTGATACAAGAACTGGTGGCGTTGGTGTGCAGCTCGGCACACGCATGTTGCATGCGGCAGATATTGTTACAACAAAAAATATAGATAAAGAAAATGCGTTTGCAACTGTTCGCCGCTTTTGCAAACAAATGTGTGATAAACCAAGATTGCCAAAGCAACCGGTTTACGGCATCAACGATTGGTATTTTGCTTATGGAAATAATTCTGCTGACTTAATCTTAAAACACACATCATTGCTTGCGCCGCTTGCAACTAACTC
>JBEHXR010000023.1:0-21445 GCA_048498595.1 Bacteroidota bacterium | reverse complement strand
CAAGATTTAGTTTTTGCGAATCTTGTTTGCAAACATTTAAAAAGTAACGCGATTGCTTTAATAAAAAATAAACAACTTGTTGGCAAAGGTTGCGGACAAACAAGCCGTGTTGATGCATTGCGCCAGGCGATTGAAAAAGCGAACCAATTTAAGTTCGATTTGAATGGTGCTGTGTTAGCAAGCGATGCATTTTTCCCTTTTAATGATTGTGTGCAAATGGCGCATGCTGTTGGTGTAACTGCAATCATTCAGCCGGGTGGATCAGTGAGAGATAAAGACAGCATTGATTATTGTGTGCAAAATAATCTTGCAATGGTAATGACCGGCATGCGGCATTTCAGGCATTAAACGTTTTTTGCAACCGGTGTTTTCACATCATGATAAAATAAGAATGTCCAGTTTTGCTCTTTGCCTTGCTGCCACCATAATTTGCGCAACTCCATTGCTTCTTTTCCATCGTAATCATACTTCGCAACAAAGCGATGTTTCATCTGTTGAATTTGTGGTGCATCATCAGCACCAAAAAATATTTTCTCACCATCTTCAATCCAAAAAACCTGGTGATGCGGTGTATGTGCGCCCGTTACTTTATAATGAATATATCCATCAATAAAACCTTCATTCGCATCTAAAAAAATTACCTGTTCATTTCCTTCCAAAATAGAAAGTTCTTCTGTCATAAAAGATGGAAAGCCTGCAGTCATCGCAAATTCAAATCCAGCTTTTTGCACATAATACTTTGCATTTTTAAAAGAAAGATGATAGTGTCCAAGCTTGTCTTTATAACTCACACCACCAGCATGGTCTTTATGTAAATGCGAAAGCAAAACTTTTGTAACATCATCCGGATTTATATTATGCGCTTTCAAATTTTTATGCAATTGCATTTCGCCTTGTTGCATAAATCCAAGTCCTGTATCAAGCAATAAAACATCTTTTTGCATAATTACAGCAAATGGTTGCACTTCAACCAACAAGCTTCCTTTAGCTCTTTCCTGCAGTTCATCTTTATGTACATCAAACGGAACAAAAATTTTCGATTTATCAATTGTAAAAACACCTTCGGATAACGGAATAATCTTCATTATTATTTTTTTCTTTTCAGCTCTGCGAAGTCTCCTTACTTCGCAGCATTATGCGCAAAGTCTCCGACTTTTTCAAAACAATTAAAAATGATTTTTAAAACAACTATTTTCTTTGCCTTATCGTTTTATAAATTTTAATCGCGCTCATCAGCACAACTACAAAACAAATTAAACCAACCAAACCCCACACAAAACTGATGCCTTGTTTTACAGTTGCAAGTATTACAATTGTTACCAAAAAAATTGTTGCTACTTCATTCCACACACGCAACTGCTGCGATGAATATTTATAAATTCCTTTTTGCTGTTGTTTAAAAATTTTATTCAGCGAAAAAAAATAAACATATAAAAGCACTACAAAAATCAGTTTAATTAAAAGCCATCTTCCTGATGCATCAAACAAATGATTTTCCCAACCTTCAACATACATTAATATTGGTCCCAAAATAAGAGTAAGTATTGCTGATGGAAATGTAATGCCAAACCAAAGCCGTTTCATCATTATATTAAATTGCTTTTGCAAGATGGATTTTTCAGGCTCTGATTTTTCATTGGCTTCTGTGTTGTAAATAAAAAGCCGCGGCATATAAAACATGCCCGCAAACCATGTAACCACAAAAATGATATGTACACTTTTTAAATAGAGCATTAATTAACCATCGATGTATCGCCTTGCAAATAATTTTTAAACCATTTTGTAATTGTTTCAACCCATAAATATTGCGTGTTCATGCATGGGATTAATTGAAAACTTTCGCCGCCGGCATCCATAAAAATTTCTCTGCCCTGAATTGCCATTTCTTCAAGTGTTTCCAAACAATCACTCACAAACGCAGGACAAACAACCAATACTTTCTTTACACCTTCGTTTGGTAATTCGGTTAACCGAACTGCAGTAAAAGGTGTTAACCACGGGTCTCGCCCCAATCTTGATTGAAACGTTTGTTCAACTTTTTCTTTTGGAATTTGCAAACGTTCAGTAATTAATTCTGTTGTTCTTATTGTTTGATGACGATAACAAAAATCATGTGCAGGCGATGGAACATGACAACAATCATTCACCTGCAAACAATGCGAATGCGTAACATCTGTTTTCTTTACATGCCGTTCAGGTATACCGTGATAACTGAATAATATTTTATCAAAGTCTTCCTGCAAATAAGGTCTGATGCTTTCAGCTAAAGCATTAATATAATCTTCATTATTATAAAAAGGTTTTATTGTTGTTATGTGTGATGAATAAGCACCTTTATTGTGCGCTTGTTTTATATCTTCAACAGCAGTTTCATAACTGCTCATTGCATAGTGCGGATATAAAGGCAATAAAATTATTTCATCAAGATTTTTATTTTGTTCGTGCAGTTTTTTCAACACTTCTTCACTCGATGGTTGTCCGTAGCGCATTACTAATTCAACCGGCTCCTCAAAATTTTTTTGCACTAACTGTTGCAGTTGTTTGCTGATGACAATTAACGGCGCACCTTCGGCTGCCCAAACAGATTTATATGCTTCAGCAGATTTTTTTGCGCGAAACGGAACAATTATTCCTTTTACGAGTAAACTTCTTACAAAATAAGGTTTGTCAATTACGCGCTCATCCATTAAAAACTGGGTGAGATACTTTTTTAAATCTTTTATTTCTGTTGAATCAGGCGAGCCAAGATTCATTAAGATGATTGCTTTAGTTGCATTCATAAGTGTGCAAAATTATTACAATGACGTTAATCATGTTTTTTTAATAAACATGACAGATAAATGACAATTTAAATGACAAGAATCATGTTTAAAGAAGGTGCACAGGATAATTTTGCAGTATTACGATGAACATAGAGAATTTTTTTGTTGCTGGAGTCAATTATAAAAAAACAGATGCAGAGATACGCGGGTTGTTTGCAATCGACAATATTAAGTACGCAGCAATTTTATCCCAGGCTGCTACTGAAGGAATAGAAGAAGTTTTTGTTCTCTCCACTTGTAATCGCACAGAGATTTTTGGTTTTGCAGATAATAGTGATATACTCATTAATTTATTGTGTTCACAAACCGAAAGTGATGCAGCAGCATTTAAAAAATCAGCTTACATAAAAAGTGGTGCAAATGCAGTTGAACATCTATTTAATGTGGGTGCTGGTTTAGATTCACAGATTTTAGGCGATTATGAAATTGTTGGTCAGTTAAAAAATGCGGCAAAATTTTCCAAACAAAAAGGTTTTATTAAAGGTTTTACTGAAAGATTGATTAATGCAGTTCTGCAAACCTCAAAACTTATCAAAACAAATACACAACTCAGCGGAGGAACTGTTTCTGTTTCGTTTGCAGCCATTCAATACATCCGCAATTATTTTGAAAATATAAAAGGCAAAAAAATCTTACTAATTGGCGCAGGAAAAATTGGGAGCAGCACTTGTAAAAATTTAGTTGATTATCTCCACACAAAAAATATTACACTCATTAACCGTTCGCCGGAAAAAGCAATTGAACTCGCAAACGAATTTGGATTAAGAACTGTATCAATTGAAAATATCGACAGCGAAATTTTTTCTGCTGATATAATTCTTGTTGCGACCAATGCAACAGCACCGATAGTTTTGCAATCTCAGTTAAAGAATGCCGCGCAAAAATTAATCATCGACCTTTCTATTCCCTGTAATGTTGAAGAATCTGTGCGTGAATTATCAAACGTGCATTTGATTAATGTAGATGAATTAAGCAAGCTGAAAGATGAAACGCTTAAATTAAGAGAAGCTGCAGTGCCAGAGGCAAAAGCAATAATTGAAGATGCAATGCAGGATTTTTTTGAGTGGCACCATATGCGCAGGCATGTGCCGATGCTGAAAGATTTAAAACATAAATTGAAAGAAATACATCAATCCTCTGCAAAAAATATTCCCTTAACCTGTTGTGAAGCCGTTGATATGAAAATTCAAAAATTAGTAAACGAAACTGCGGGCAAAATGCGCGCAGATAATCAAAGAGGATGTCAGTATATTAGTGCCATTAATCAATTCATGGCTACTGCATAATCAATGTCAAAAGTATTACGCATCGGCACCCGAGACAGTGAGCTTGCTGTTTGGCAGGCAACACAAGTGCAGCAAAAATTACAGCAGCAACATATTTCTTCCGAATTAATTTTTATAAAAAGTGAAGGTGATAAAGATTTGATTACGCCGTTGTATGCGCTTGGTGTGCAGGGAATTTTTACAAAGGCTTTAGACGCAGCTTTATTAAATAAGCGAATTGATATTGCTGTGCATTCAATGAAAGATGTGCCGGTTCAATTAGCAGAAGGAATACAACAGGCTGCGGTGTTGAAGCGAGGAAACTGGAAAGATATTCTCGTCAAACGTCAAACGTCAAACGTCAGTGACAGCGCTTCATTCACGATTCACAATTCACGATTCACAATAGCGACAAGTTCTGTAAGAAGAATCGCACAATGGTTACATCGTTATCCAAATTCTGTTATTGAAAATTTACGCGGTAATGTAAATACACGTTTGCGCAAGTTGAAAGAAAGTAAATGGGATGGTGCAATTTTCGCAGCCGCAGGTTTGGAAAGAATCAATCTTCGTCCTGCAAATGCCATTGATTTAGATTGGATGTTGCCTGCTCCAACGCAAGGCGCAATAATGGTTGTATGCAGAACTGATGACGAAGAAGCTTTTAATGCCTGCAATTCTTTTAATGATAGCTCAACAGCAATTTGCACAAAAATTGAAAAAGATTTTTTGAAAGAATTAATGGGCGGATGTTCAACACCAATTGCAGCATTGGCTGAAATAAAAAATGCTGAGATAATTTTTAAAGGGAATATCTTATCGCTGGATGGAAAGGAAAAGACTGAAGTGGAAAAGATTGTTTCGGTTGATGAAGCAAACAACTTAGGAATAGTTGCAGCAAATGAATTATTAAATAATGGTGGACGAAAAATTGCTGAAGGTATTCGTAATGCAAAAATTTAAAGCAACTATATTAACAACCAGACCGATTGATGAAACGCTTATCAAAGAAGCGAAATCAAAAGCTATTTTGATTGATACAATTTCTTTTATTGAAACGGAAGCAATTGATTCCATTGATGTGTATGAAGAAATTGGAAATGCTTTGCTGGAATCAGTAACAGTTGTTTTTACAAGTATGAATGCAGTAGAAGCTGTTGGTGCACATTTGCATGATTATACTCCCGACTGGAAAATCTATTGTATCGGCAACACAACAAAAAAATTAGTGGTTGAATATTTTGGTGAAGACTTGATTGCAGGAACTGCAAAAGATGCGACGGAATTGGCAGAAAAAATTATTGAAGATGATATTACCGATGAAGTAATATTTTTTTCTGGCGATAAACGCAGAGATGAACTTTCGGATTTGCTAAACGAAAATGATATTGAAGTAAACGAGATTGAAGTGTACCAAACAAACATGATTCATCACACCATAGAAAAAAACTATGACGGCATTTTATTTTTTAGTCCGAGTGCTGTGCAAAGTTTTTTTTCAACCAATAAATTAAATGATAAAACAGTTTTGTTTGCAATAGGAAACACAACGGCATCAGCCATAAAAAAATATGCAAAGAATAAAGTGATTATAGCTGATGAAGCAGGTAAAACAAATCTTATCGAAAAAGCAATAGAATATTTTAATTGATGAGTACATTAAAAAACGATTTATTACTAAAAGCATTACGCAAAGAAAAAGTTAAGCGTCCACCTGTGTGGATGATGCGACAAGCAGGAAGATATTTACCAGATTATATTAAGCTGCGTGATAAATATGATTTCTTTACACGTGTGCAAACACCGGAACTTGCTGCAGAAATAACATTGCAACCCGTTCATCAAATTGGTGTGGATGCAGCAATAATTTTTTCTGACATACTTGTTATTCCGCAGGCGATGGGCGTTGAAGTGTCGATGGAAGAAGGGAAAGGACCATCATTACCTAAAACAATTAAATCGCAAAAAGATATTGATGCATTAAATACAAATAATGTTGATGAACATTTGAAATATGTTTTCGATGCTTTGTCGCTTACAAAACACGAATTAAACGGTGAGGTTCCGTTGATTGGTTTTGCCGGTGCGCCGTGGACAATTTTTTGTTACATGATTGAAGGCAAAGGCAGTAAAACATGGGTCAAAGCAAAACAGTTTGCATACACGGAGACAGAACTGGCGCATCAACTCTTACAAAAAATAACAACGATTACAATTGAATATTTAAAAGCGCAAACAAAAGCTGGCGCAGATTGTGTGCAAGTATTTGATAGTTGGGCTGGTTCTTTATCGCCCGAAGATTTTAAAACATTTGCACAACCATACTTATTGCAAATTGCAGATGCTGTAAAAGATTTTGCACCTGTTATTTTGTTTCCGAAAGGAACATGGTATGCGCTGGAAGATTTAAGTAAAAGTTCTGCCTCAGCAATTGGAATCGATTGGACTGTTTCACCAAAGCAGGCAAGAAATCTTACAAACAATAAAATTACGCTGCAAGGAAATTTTGACCCCGCAAAATTGTTAGCTCCAATTCCACAAATAAAAAAATGGGTGAAGGCAATGATTGATGATTTTGGAACTCAAAATTATATTGCGAATCTTGGTCATGGCATTACACCGAACGTTCCTGTTGATAATGCGAAAGCATTTGTCGAAGCAGTGAAGGAATATGCGTGAACCGGGATTTGCAGGATTAATGGATTGTGAGGAAAGTATTCAGCTACTCATCAAAAAATAGAATTGTAATTTTATTGCATGAATGAAGAAAAACAAAAACCTGTTTTCAATCGCCGCATTTTTTGGGATGTAAATTTTGATGCGCTGGATTATGATAAGCGTGCAAGATTTATAATTGAGCGCGTTTTTGAAAGAGGTGATGTTGATGACATTCGGCAATGCAGAAGATATTATGGTGATGCATTTATTACAAAGGTACTTCTTACTGCAAAATATATTCCTGAAAGAAGATTACATTTAGCTGCCGCAGTAATTGATAAACCAGTTAATGATTTTCAATGTTACAAACTCAGGCAATCAAACCCGGAGCTTTTTCCATATTGAAACGTGTGATGCAATTGGAAGAGTTTAAGAATTTTTCTTTAGTTGGTGGTACAGCTTTAGCATTAAAATATGGGCATCGAATGTCAGTTGATCTAGATTTTTTTTCTTATGAAAATTATGATAACGCATCTATTGCAGACTCTCTGAGAAAGGAATTTTTAGATACACTTCAAATAGAAAGCAAAAATCCTAAATGGGGTATTTTTTGTTTTATAGATAATGTGAAAGTTGATATTGTTCATTATCCGCATGCAACTTTATATGAGCCTGAAACCGTTGATGGCGTTCGATTATATAGTTCACCTGATATTGCAGCTATGAAAATAAATGCAATTTTAGGCAGAGGAAAGAAAAAAGATTTTTGGGATTTAGCAGAATTATTATTGCATTACAAATTAAAAGAATTGATTGCTTTTCATCGACAAAAATATCCATCTCAAAATCTTTTGATTTCTATTCCGCAGGCAATTACCTATTTTGATGATGCAGAAGAAAGCGAAGAACCTGTAAGTTTGAAAGGTCAGACATGGAGTTCGGTAAAAAAGATTATTCAAAAAAGTGTTAGAGAATATTTAGTATAATGATAATAAAATGCATTTCTTAAATAAATAAACCTTACAATGAAGCGAGTATTTTTTCTAATTGTTTTATTCCTGAATGTTTATTGTTTTATTCATGCGCAGGATTTATATATGCCGCGCAACATTAAAAAAGCTTATCAAAATGGAACGCGTTCTGTAACCGGAGCACCGGGACCAAATTACTGGCAGAATTCCGGCGTGTATGATATCCAGGAAACAATTCATCCTGATACGAAATCAATTTCAGGAACAGAGAAGATTGTGTATTCAAACAATAGTCCTGATACTTTAAAAATGCTTGCGATTCGTTTTGTAAATAACATTCACAAACCACAATCACCGCGTTCAGGTTTTTACGGCAAAGATTTTCTTGATTCAGGTTTGCATATTTCATCTTTTAAAATCGATGGCAATACATACGATATTAACAGCGATGGATGGAGCACTGTAAATGCAGTGCGTTTAAAATCTGTAATGATGCCGCATTCAACTGCAACATTGGAAATTGTTTGGGATTATCCTTTATCAAAACAAAGTGGCAGAGAAGGGCAAATTGATTCTGCAAGTTTTTATTGCGCATATTCTTATCCGCGTGTTTCTGTTTATGATGATTATAATGGCTGGGATATGATTCCGCACTCTGACCGCCAGGAATTTTATAATGATTTTAATGATTATACTTTATCAGTTACTGCGCCAAAAAATTTTATTGTTTGGGCAACAGGCGATTTTTTAAATCCCGATGAAGTGCTGCAACCCGCAGCAGCACAGCGTTTTAAAGATTCTTATACTTCAGACAGCGTGATACATGTTGCAACAATAGATGACATACAACAACAAAATATCACGCAACAAAATGATTGGAATACATGGAAATTTAAAGCAAACCATATCACTGATGTTTGTTATGCAGTAAGCAATCATTATGTATGGGATGCGGGAAGCACAGTTGTTGATGCAAAAACAAATCGCCGTGCAAGCATGCAGGCTGCATATAATAATAGTTCGCAGGATTTTCATCATTCAGTTGAATGGGGAAAAAATGCATTGAAATTTTTCTCTACGCAATATCCCGGTGTTCCTTATCCTTTTGTAAAGATGACAGCTTTCCAGGGTTTTGCTGATATGGAATATCCGATGATGGTGAATGATTCGCATGTAAACAATATGGCGTTTGCGCAAATGTTGCAAGACCATGAAATGGCGCATACTTATTTTCCTTTTTATATGGGCATTAACGAAACACGTTATGCTTACATGGATGAAGGCTGGGCAACAACGTTTGAATATTTGATTGGTATTGATGAAGTGGGAAAAGCGCAAGCTGATTCAGTGTATAAAAATTTCAGGATAAGAAGATATATAAATGATGCATCAACAGAAGAAGACCAACCAATCATCACCATGTCAACACAGGTGAGTGGTGCAGGTTATGGAAACAATTCTTATGGTAAAGCGTCATTATCTTATCTCGCTTTAAAAGATTTGTTGGGCGATGATTTGTTTAAAACCGCTTTACATCATTACATGAATAACTGGAATGGCAAACATCCAATTCCATGGGACTATTTTTATTCCATCAACACAGGCGCAAATCAAAACCTGAATTGGTTTTGGAACAACTGGTTCTTCAGCAATAATTATATTGATTTGAAAATTGATAAAGCGCAATCAAAAAATAATAAAATAATTATTACGATTGATAATGTTGGTGGCTTTGCCATTCCGTTTGATGTTGTGCTGACAACAAAAGATGGCAAAGAACAAACACAACATTTTTCGCCGTCAGTGTGGAAATCAAATCAAAAACAAACCACCATTACAATTGATAACAAAGCGGCAGTTACAACATTGAAATTAGATGGTGGTATTTTTATGGACGCAACGCCAGCGGACAATGTTTATAGTTTATAATTATTGATTTAACGGCGTTACTTCAATCAATAAGTTTTCTTTAAAATCAACTTTTAATGTTGGCTTATCTCCGTTGATTGTTCCGAGATTTTTATCGTGCACATAATCAACAACAGCATATTTTTTATTTGCATCTAATCCTCTTAGTTCAACTGTGCCATTAAAATCGGGATTATAAAATGCATAATACATTGTGTCGCCTTTTTGTATGCAATGCGTTTCGGGATAATCATAACCTAAATCATATAAATCGCCACGATACACGCCAGTGCTCAACATTTTTTCATTATAAATTTCAATCCAATGCTTAAATAATTTTTCTTTTTCAGGCGTGAGTAAATTTTCATCTTTGCTTTTTACACCGGTTGCAGGATAAACAAATTTTGTTCCCGGCACTGCACCAATTCCAACCTGCGATGCAAAATCTTTTTTAGTATCTGTTAATTCAACATGATCTCCAAAATATGCAGTGTTCGGCATCAAAGCATGATATACTTTTCCTTTCAATCGCACCTGCCAACTGCTTTCAGGATCGCTTGCAACAAATTGATTCGTGTAAGGCATGTGATAAAAATCCATTACATCACCACAAGGACAAAATTCAATCACCGCATCAGGCTTTATACTTTTTGCTGTTTCATAAATTGCTTTAAATAATAAGGGCATCTTCTCATACGATTGTTCGGGATAATCGATATTATGATCATCTCCGTAATCCGGTGCGCATGCATTCATAAACTGACCGTCTAATTTCAATGCGTCAAAACCCCAATCCTGCATAAAAAGCTTCACCGTTTTTTTTGTTTCTTCAATCACTTCCTTATCTGTTGGCGACATATAATAAGCATCCCACCAACTTATATATTGCGGCGCTCCATTTTTTTGTTCAAGCAAAATATGCGGATGATTTTTTAAAACATTACTACCCGGATCAGCAGCCATCGGCGCCCACCACAAAACTGCTTTCATTCCCTGCGCATGAATGCTGTCAACAAAAGCCTTCATCTCTGCATCACCGCCGGGAAAGTGTTCCTTATTGGTGTGCCAATCGCCTTCTGCCTGTTGATAACCATCGTCTAAGCCAACCCATTTAATACCGAGTTTTTTTACTTCAGGCAACGTGTTTAAAATTTCTTTCAATGTGAAATCTCTTTCATATCCCCAGGCGCACCAAATCGGCTCAAACGCAGCAGGCTCAGTGGCTGCAGCTTTAATACCTTTTGTTTGCATATAGTTTGAAAAATTACGCAGCGTTGCAAAACAATCTTTTTGATGCACGCTTACAAAAGTTTCAAACGTGTTAAGCGTTTCATTTGGTTTTAAAATTTCTTTTTCAGGATAATCATATTCAACACTCATTTTTGCTTTTGAAGAATATTGGTCGTAATCTATCGGCAGTGAAATTAATTTTGCAACAGCTTCGGTGTTTCCAATTGCGATGCCTGCATCTTTTCTCCATAAATCAATTATGGGAATTCCTCCGCCATAGTCTGATGCATTCATGCCCATAAAGTTCTTTTCATAGAAACCTTTCTTTATTTTTTTAATCCAATCGCGACGGTCTTCATGCGAGCTTCCCTGGAATGTCCAAAATGTTGTTGAATCTTTTGTTGGCAAAACATTGTATTCATTGTTCACCCATTTTATCACAGGCAAATCTTTTTCGCTGTGATTGATGTACTGCACATTGAAGTAAGCAGCATCAGGAAAGTTGTTATAAATTTTTATGGAAAGAATTTTTTCGATTTTATCAGTATCATTTGTTCCGTAAAATTTATATTCTGTTCCATCACCTGCAGCGTCATGAATGTTTTTGTTTTCACTTTTTGTTTGATGAAAAAGTTTTGCAGTAAAATATTTTGTTTCGAGATATTCTGATGATGAAAAATTATTCATCAATGGATTTACATCAGTGAAAGTGAAATTGATTTTTGTTTGCAGTTGATTGTTCACTTCAATTGTCAAATTTTTATTTGCAATGATTGTGTTTTGCGCTGATACAATACAAACCAAGCTCCAGCTTAACAAAACAGTTAATATCTTTTTCATCATTTAAGGTTTATTTCTTTGCGCCTTCGTGGTTTAAAAAAGTTAACCACAAAGTCAGGAGTACACGAAACTTTACAAAGATTTTATTGTTTCATAATTTTTTCCGCGTTCTTATAATACAACTTTTCCAAAACTTCTTTCGGCAAATTCAATCCATACAAAGCCCAATGATAATTGAATGTATCCTGCTCATAAAAATGCTCATCTGCTGTTTCTAAAATTCTGAATGTTGTTAGATACATGTGTTCCTCCGGGCTGTTATCTGTTCCATACACTAATCTATCCTGGTATTTTGTAAAGAATGCGGCTGCATAACGCGGCACCGGAGCAATTTCACCAAAACGAGCAGCAATGTCTGCATACAAATTCGGATACTTATCAAGCATATCACCGAGCACTTGTAAGTTAGAACAGGCATTCATTAAATGACAAGCAATAAAAATCGTTTTCGGATTTTCACGCACAGCATTTTCCAAAGATCTTTGTAAAGCATCATGACCTAATTTGTTCGTTTTATTCATATCAACATGCCATGTAGCTGCATTCATCATTCCATCATTTGTTGAATCAGGTTTTTCATACATCCATTCATCTTCTGCAACATGAATACTAATAGGCATGTGAAGCTCTGCACACTTTTCAAGCAATGGTTTTAACTGCGGGTCATCAATGTGCAAACCCTTGCCAGGCGTGGGTTTAGAATATAATTCACCTTCGCCTTTATCACCCAATTCACCAACACCTTTCGCACCTTCTTTATAACATCTTTCCAATTCTGCAACTGCATGTTTTTGCCAACCCTGTGTGCCGTAACCTGTATAATCAAAACCGCAAAACAAATCAAACCTGTCTGGATATTTGCTATATTTTTCAACGGCACTGTCAAAACCTTTGCCTGTGTTATAAGTTAATATCATCGTTTTTTTCACATTCATTTTATCCATCAGCTTCACTAAATCATCAACATCATTTTTTGTTTCTACATAGTCATGTGAATGCATATCGATAACAGGAAATGATGCACGTTGAATATTTGCAGTTGGTGTTTTATAAATGGAAACGGGGCGATAGTTTTTCAATAAAAGATTGTCTGCATTTTGAGCGAACAATTGAAAACTTATAGCAGCAATGAAAATTGTAATGAAATATTTTTTCATCAGGTATTGATTATATTTAATTTTTTAATGATTAATTCCTTCACTTCATCAATGGCTTTTGGAAATATTTTTCTTAAATCGATTTCGTCGGTGTTTGCCAACAGCGATTGTAACTTTTTCATGAATGCATTCTTCGTTTCTGTTGCGAGATTTATTTTGCTGATACCACAACGGATAGCTTCCTGTAATTGTTCATCAGGAATACCGCTGCTGCCATGCAACACCAACGCACAATTCGTAACTGCTCTTATTTCTTTCAATCTGTCCAAACGAAGCTTTGGCGTTTCTTTATAAAAGCCATGTGCATTTCCAATGGCAACTGCCAACGCATTAATGCCTGTTGCTTCAACAAAATTCTTTGCATCTTCAGTACTCGTTGGCTCTATTGTTTGCGATTGATTAAGCTTTGCGATGTAACCTAACTCTGCTTCAACGTTTGCATTATATAACGCTGCAATTTTTACTGCTTCTTTTGTGATGCGAACATTTTCATCAAAAGATTTTTCGCTTGCATCAATCATCACACTATCAAAACCTGCATCCAAACATTCTTTTACTATTTCAATACTGCTTCCATGATCAAGATGAACCCAGCCTTCAACATCAAATTCTTTCAACATCACTCTTGCCATCGCAATCGCAGGTTTTACGCCTAGATAATGCAACGAACTTTCGCTTAATTGCAAAATCAAACTGCTGTTTGTTTCTTGTGCAGCAAGCAACAAGCCTTTCAGCGTTTCGAAATTGTAAAAATTAACTGCCAACAGCGCTTTCCCTTGTTTGGTAAAGTCTGCGAGCTTTTCTTTCATCGTCATTGTAACGTGTAATTAAATTTTTCTTTCGCAATTTTTTTAACGGTACTTAAATCTGCAAATGCAGTCGTGCCGCCTTTTTGTGTTGTGTTGAGAGCGCCGCAAACCGCACCTAACTGCGCACATTCTTTTAATGATTTTTTTTGAATGAAGCGACTAATGAATCCCGCGTTAAAACTATCACCCGCGCCAATCGCATCTGCAAAATCATGATTGATGAATGCAGGCTGTTCTGTTATTTCATCTTTATAAAAAACCGTTGCACCTTCTGTGCTATTTTTTACAACAAGAATGTTTGCATTATCTTTTATTGCTGCAACTGCATCATTAAGATTTGTTTTTTGTGTGATATTTTTCAATTCTTCAATGTTTGGCAAAAACACATCAACTAGCGGCAATAAATTTTTCCAATCACAATCCCACTTTTCCGCTGGGTCCCATTGCGGATCTAAAGATGTTGTTAAACCAAAGTCTTTTGCTCTCTTAAATAAATCAATTAATCCAGGCTTTAATGCAGGTTGTAAAAAAACAGAGCTTACATGCAGATGTTGTGCCTGCATCAGCATATCATCTGATATATCATTTTGTTTAAGTTCATTCATAGCACCAGGATAAGTAACCATGGCGCGATTTTGATTGAAATTAAACGCAACTGTTATTCCTGTTCCGGAAGTTTTGCTGCGAATAATATTTGATGTGTTTACATTTTTTGCAGCGAGGTCTTTTATAATTTTATCACCAAAACTATCATTGCCGATGCAGCCGCAGTAATTTACTGAAATGCCCAGCGTGCTTAGGTTTGAAGCGAAGATGGCTGAGCTGCTTCCCAAAGTATAAATCATTTCAGCCGCCATAATTTCTTTACCAATAACAGGAAATTGATCGAGCTTATCTAATATCAGGTCGATATTTAATTCACCTGCAACTAATACATCGAATTTTTTTTGCTGCACTATTTGATACTAAAATTTGAAAGTGAAAGTTGACATTTTTTATAACTTATCATTCATAATTCATCATTGAATTATGCGCTTCAACTGGATAAATATTCACACCCTGCACCACTCTTGAAATTGCGCCATTTACAGAAGGCGCATCAGGCATTAAACCTAATTGCAAACTTTTATAAAAACCCAACAACTGACCAACAACGACAGAACAAACCGGTAAAAAATCTTCCATTATTTTTTCTGCATCCACACCAAAACTTATTTGCGCATCTGTATTTTCTATGGGCTTATAATTTTCACTCACGCCCAAACAAAACATTGCATCGTTTCCATCTTTCATCGCATTCACCAGGTCTTGCTCGTAACGATTTGCATATTCATCATTGCTGAAAAAATAAACTACCAAAGTGTCTTCATTAATCACTGCTTTCGGTCCGTGACGCAAACCAAGATAGCTATCTGTTTTACAAATTACTTTTCCATCGGTAAGCTCCTGCAGTTTTAATGCAGCTTCAGTTGCAGTTCCATACAAAGCACCTGAACCTAAGAACATGGCACGCTTAAAGTCTTTTTCTGCTATTTGTTGAAGCAATGGCAAATAACGATTGAATATTTTTTCCGCAGCTTTCGAGATAATAGCAACCTGTTGTTTGCATTCTTCTTTGTTATTTAAATAAGCAATCAATAAACCTGTTAATAACATAGATGAATAACTGCCCGTCATTGCAAGACTTTTATCATTCGCAGCATCCGGTAAAACAAATACATAAGATGGATTATTCGATTCATATTTTGCCAGCGCACCATCTTTATCGCATGTAATTATAAGATGAAAACATTTTTTTGAAAATTTATCTGCAAGTTCAAGCACAGCGCAACTTTCAGGACTATTGCCACTTCGCGCAAAAGAAATAATCAATGGTGTTTGATTGCAATTAAAATAATCTTGTGGATGTGATACGATATCTGTTGTTGCAATAGGCGTTGTAATAATTTTTGTGTTGCGAAAAAAAGCGCCATGCAAAGACAAACCAATAAATGCGCTTGTGCCTGCTCCGGTAAGAACAATGTTACCTGCTTCCGCGTAAGCTTTGTTTAAAAAATTTTGAATAGCATTTGCCTGGGCATAAAAACTTTCAGTGGCTTGCTTCCATAATTCCGGTTGACCTGAAATTTCTTTTGCTGTATGTAAAGCGCCTTTTTTCGTTAGATAATCTTCCTTCAGCGTAAGCAGATGCATAAAACGAGTTTGTTAAACAAAAATAATAAAATAAAACGTTTTCTTTCAAAATCTTTCTTTTATCTTCAAAAACTTATCTTTAAATTAATTTAATCGTTTATGAAGAAAGAATTATCCAAATAATTTAAAAGGCGAATAATATCTTTAATGAATGAAAAAAAGCAAAACACTGCCCCAGCGAAATGAAAGATTTACAGTTTCGAGAAGAAAAAAAATACTTGAGAACGTAAAAGAAAAAGGCGAAGTTTTAGTGTCAAGATTAAGCAAAGAATTTAATGTAAGTGAAGTAACCATTCGCAACGACCTGGAATATCTCGAAAGAAAAAATTTGTTGCTGCGCGCAAGAGGCGGCGCTATTCATACCGAAAATCATGTAGGCATTGACCAGCGGATTACGGAAAAAAATAAACTGCATGCAAGCGAGAAAGCAGCCATTGGAAAAAAAGCTGCTTCATTAATTAAAGATGGCGATACCATTATTATTGACAGCGGTACAACCACTGCAGAGATTGTAAAGCATGTAAGCAACATAAAGCAACTGAACATTATTACCAACGCACTTAATATCACTAATCTTTTAATCGGCAACCCTAATGTAAATGTGATAATTCCCGGCGGTTATTTGCGGCAAAATGC
The DNA here is from genome assembly GCA_048498595.1 of Bacteroidota bacterium. Lineage (GTDB taxonomy): Bacteria > Bacteroidota > Bacteroidia > Chitinophagales > Chitinophagaceae > Parafilimonas. The sequence goes on along the minus strand of JBEHXR010000023.1, from coordinate 4,956 downwards.
AATGAGCCTCGTTGGACCGCTGGCTGAAAAAAACCTGCGTAATTTTTACGTTGATAAAGTTTTTTTAAGCACAGATGGGTTTGATACAAAGCAGGGAATTTTTACACCAAACATTGATGAAGCGCATTTGAATGGAATTATGATTGATATTTCGAAAGAAGTAATTCTTGTTACAGACAGCAGTAAGTTTAAAAGAAAAAGTCTTGCGTTTATTTGTGGACTTGAGAAAATAAAAAAAGTAGTTACAGATAAAAACATTCCTTCAGACGATAAAAAGCGATTGGAGGATGCGGGAGTAGAAGTGCTGATTGCGGATTAAAGATTGCATCATCACTCACTCAATAACACAATTGCCACTGCAGCCATAATCAATCCAATCAATAAAATTGTTCCCGGCATTACTGCATAAATAATTAATGAAATGATAATGGTGATAACAGGAGATAAACCGGAAAGCGGAACTACAATTATTGCTTTGCCATAACGCAGTGCATACACCAATGTGAGTGCACCAATTGCGTTTAATATTTGTATGATGAATGCAAGATAAGGTCCTTTGAAACCCCAGTTAATCGGCTGCGAAAAATCTGTCATCCAAATTGCGAAAGGAGAAAGTAACAATGCGCCAATTGTCATATACATGAAGATGCTTTCTGCTTTCATGGTGTTATTGCTAAACTTCATTACATAAGCCTGCAATCCCCACATAATAAAAACTACAACAGATAATAATAACCAGCTATTACCTGTTGTTTCGTTGCCTGATAATTTTGGATTCGCTAAAAACACTGCAGCAATTATTGCAAGCGTAATTCCTATCCAGTGTTTTTTGTTTGTATGTTCTTTTAAAAATGCAACGGATAATATTATGGTTAGAACAGGAAATAAAGAAATAAGCGGAAACACAATATAGGCAGGTCCTTCACGCAAGGCTTCAAATAAAATCAATTGTCCGCCGGCACCTAATATACCAACTGTTAAACCTAAAAGCACAGAACGTTTATCTGTTTCGGGTTTCCAGTTTATAATTTTTAATGCAACCAATGCACATGGAATCATTGTTATGCTCCATACAACATAACCAAGTGTTGCAGGAAATCCAGCTTTCTCGGGTATCTCAATAAATGCTCCCCAAACACCCCAAAATATTGTTGTGATCAATGCATAGAACAGCCACAGTTTTGATGATTTCATTTGAAACATTGGTTTTTGTAAAAGAAATTTATTGAAATTATTTTTGGATCAACCGTTCATAAAAATAACTATAAAAAACTTTTTGAAAATTTTATTTTGTTTTTATTTCTTTCGTTATCTTTGGTTTTAAGTGTAAAACAGCAAGGGCGTTTATCATTGTTATCAAACAAACTACTTAAAAAACTGATTCGAATTTATAGCTGTAATTGTTTGCTTAATCGCACAACTAAAACAAAACAAAAAGCACAAGATGAAAAAAATATTGTTCTTTCCATTGTTACTGCTAACATTATTTTCTGTTGCACAAACCAGGTTGATTAAAGGAAAAGTTATTTCTGAAAAAGATCAGTCAGCTGTTAGTAAAGCCTCCATCACCATTAAAAATGGAAGGTCTGTTATTGCAGATGACAGTGGAAGATTTAGTATTGATGTGCCCGCTGGTATATCGAATTTAACTGTCAGCTCCATAGGGTTTGCATCAAAACAAATTACAGTTAATGCAAACGAAAACGATATTGTAATACCGCTTACTGAAACAGATAAAAATTTAGATGAAGTTGTTGTGGTTGGTTATAACACAAAAAAGAAAGGAGAGCTTACAAGTGCTGTTACAGTTGTTGATGAAAAGAAATTAAAAGATGTTACAACAAATGATGTGGGCAGTATGCTGCAGGGAAAAGTTGCGGGCTTGCAAGTGGTGAACAGTTCTGGTGTGCCGGGCGCAAATGCTGAAATAAGATTGCGTGGCGTTTCATCAATCAATGCATCGCAAGCGCCATTGTATGTTGTGGATGGAATTATCGGTGGCAACTTTGACCCAAACGATGTTGAAAGTATAACCGTTTTAAAAGATGCGGCTGCAACAGCGATGTATGGTTCGCAGGCAAACGCAGGTGTTATTGTTGTTACAACAAAAAAAGCAAGGTCAAACAAAACATCTATTGAAGTGAAAGCAACAACCGGTTTTCGTACGCCGGATTTTGGTGAGCTTGATATGATGGACGGGAATCAACTATATAATTATCAAAAAGAATTTTACCGCGATTATATTCCAACGGACACGGGTAATTCTTATAAAATTGATTTATTAAAATTCTACGCCGAGCGACCAACAAGCTTAGACAGTCAAAATCACAATTGGCTTACAACAATTTTCAAACCTGCATTCATGCAGAATTATTACGTTTCAATTTCGGGCAGAACAGAAAAGAACGAATATTATTTAAGTGCCTCTTATTATAATGAAAATGGCACTTTCATGAACACAAATTTTCAGCGGGCAAACTTGCGGGCAACATCAACGGTGCATTTCAATCCAAAAATTTCTTTAACCAACACGATTAATATAAGCGGTGTTACCGGCAAGAGTTATGACTACAATGATATTTATTATGCATTCTTAAATCTGCCGTGGGATAATCCATATGATAGTGCAGGTAATCCGATTTATGTTGATGGAAATTCATCTTTCAAATGGTGGAGCAGAGATAAAGTAAACCCGGTTCACACGATTGCAAATTCAGACCATCCATACAAAGGCTTCGATGCGAATTATGATTTAGATTTTAATTATCAAATAAATAACTGGTTAACGCTTTCAACTACTAATCGCATTTCGGCAAGCTACAGCAAAAGCAGCAGTTATTATTCGGGCGATGTTGCAGGGCAATATCACGGCACAGGTTATCTGGAAGATGATGATGTTTTGAGTTATGGCGGCATATCAAACGATCTTTTAAAATTCAATTTCAAATTGGGCGATCATCAAATAAGTGGTCTTGCAGGTATGGCGTTTGAAGGCGGAAAAACAGAAACGCTTGGCGGCTCAGGTCGTGGTTTGCCGTTTGGTTTAAAAGTGTTGAATGTTGTATCGAGTAACTTAAGTGTGAACGGATATTATGATGAATCAGCATTGATATCTTACATCTCGCAAGTGAATTATAGTTACAAGAATAAATATTTTGTTACAGGTTCTTTTCGCGTAGATGGTTCAACAGCGTTTCAAAAAAATAATCGCTACGGTTCATTTCCCGCAATTTCTGCAGGATGGCTTGTGAGCAACGAAGATTTTTTAAGAGACAATCATGTTATCACCAATCTTAAAATTCGTGCAGGTTATGGCATAACAGGCACGCAGGATATTGGTGCATCGCGTTATCTTGGTTTGTATTCATTAACAAGTCAATATAATAATGAATCTGCAGCAACGCCTTCGCAATTGCCAAGCCCTGGTTTAACCTGGGAAAGTAAACATCAAACCAATGTTGGTTTAGACGCAGAATTTTTCAAGCGTATTTCTTTAACCGTTGATGTATATAATAATCTTACAAAAAATCTTTTGTTGCAGGTATCGCAGCCATTATCTGTTGGGTTTGAAACAAGATGGGAAAACGCAGGTGAAATTCAAAATAAGGGCTTGGAAATTTCCTTGTCGACACAAAATATTCAAAGCAGAAATTTTTCATGGACGACTGATTTCAACATCAGCTTCAACACAAATAAATTAAAAAATTTACCGGCGCCCTTTGTAAAAACAGGCGATTGGGCAATTTCGCAGATTTATGAAAATGGCGGGAATTTATATGAATTTTATATGCCCGTTTGGTTAGGTGTTGACCCGCAAACCGGTGCGCCTTTGTGGCAAAAAATTACAAAAGATAATAACGGAAATATAACCGGCACAGAAGCCACATCAAGTTATGCAGATGCAACTTTACAAGACGTAGGTTCTGCCTTACCGAAATACCAGGGTGGCTTTACAAACACGTTTACTTACAAAAGTTTTTCGCTGAGCGTGAATGCATATTATTTATATGGCAACAAAGTTTACAGCAACGATTTGCGTTTTGTAATGAATGATGGAAGCGAACCTTATTATAATCAAATCGTGTTGCCATCAGGTTACAGCATTTGGAGCAAGCCTGGTGATATTGCAACCAATCCAAGCCCGCAGAATTCTGCTAATTCAGTTGAAGTTTCAACAAGATATTTAAAGAATGGGAGCTTTATTCAAATACGCAATATTAGTTTGGGTTACGATTTGCCGCAAAGTTTTGCAAAGCGTTTAGGTCTTGATGATATTGCTGTTTCGGTTTCTGCGGATAATGTTTATACGTTCACAAAATTTCTTGGTCAGGATCCGCAAACAACAATTCAACCTGCAGCGTTTGTAACGCCTGGTGTGAGTGATTTTAAGTATCCCAACAACCATCAGTATCTTTTAAACATCAACTTTAAATTTTAATTTGAAATGAAAAACTATATATATCATTCAATAAAATTTTTTATGCCGAAGATTGTTTCAACGCAAAATATTGCTGCAGTAATCATTGTGTTTGCAATAAGTTTAAGTGGATGCATAAAAGATGTTACACCCAGCGATTCCATCACAACAGGAACACTCACATCAACAACAGAAGGTTTAACCAATGCAGTGAATGGTGCGTATGCTTTGTTTAAAGATCATGTTGAATTTAATGGTACTGCAGATGATAACAACATGTATCTGCGGCAATATTTTCAGTTGAGTGATTTTGCAAGCGATGATATTACATGTGGTCAGGTAACAGAAGATCCATTGTTTTATAGTTTTAGTTTAGATCATTCGCCAACGCAAACCAACACAAGATATTTTTGGTATATCTCATATAAAATTATCAATGATTGTAACACAGTTATTGCAGCCGTTGATTCAAACACAACAGATCCAACACGCAAACAACTTATAGGTGAATGTTATTTTTTACGTGCGTTTGCGAATTT